>JAITJV010000182.1 GCA_031278755.1 Treponema sp.
CGACCATAAAGGCGATGCGGCTTGGGATGTTCGCCTTGATAAGGCCTGTGATGACGTCGATTGAAGGCCGCTGTGTTGCAAGGACAAGATGTATACCCACAGCCCGGCTCATCGCGGCAAGGCGCGCAACGGTGCTTTCCAGTTCTTTTCCCGTCGTGGCCATAAGATCCGCGAACTCGTCAATCACAACCACGATGTAGGGCATGTGCTCGGCCGCCATGTTCTTTTCCCTGATCCGCCTGTTGTAGCTTCTGATGTCGCGTACGCCCATTGAGTCAAGACAGGCGTAACGGCGCTCCATTTCGCAGATGCAGTACTGCAAAGCCTGGAACGCCCGTTTGGGTTCCGTGATCACAGGAGTCAAAAGATGGGGGATGTCGTTGTAAAGTTTAAGCTCAACAATTTTCGGATCGATGAGGATGAGCTTGCATTCGGCCGGATGCCGCTGATACAAAATAGAAAGTATCATCGCGTTGACGCACACCGATTTCCCCGCGCCCGTCGCCCCGGCGATAAGGAGGTGGGGCATCTGAACCAGATCCACGGTAACAGCTTCACCTGTTATATCCTTTCCAAGGATGACGGGAATCTCGGATTTTCGGACTTCCTTTTTTCCTTCAAGGCGCGCACGGCGGAGTTCCCCTTCTATAATTTCCCTGAATGAGACAATATTGCGCTTTGCGTTAGGCACTTCAATTCCCACCGCATGCTTCCCGGGAATGGGAGCGACGATGCGGACGGAAGAAGCGGCAAGCCTGAGCGCTATATTATCCTGGAGGTTCACTATTTAGGAAAGTTTTACCCCGGGGGCCGGAAGAATCTCAAACATGGTGATCACAGGCCCCTTCCGTATTCCGGTAACTTCGGCCTGTATCCCGAATTCTTCAAGGGTTTCCTTGAGGGTTATAGCGGCGTCTTCCGTGGCGGCGTCTATGATCCAGTACTGGCCGTCGGGGTACTGGTTGAGTATATCAACCGGAACCGAATAGGAGGCGTTTCGGGAAGAGGAATTTCGCGCGGCCGCAGAACCCGCGTGCGCGGCGCCGTGCCGGCGTTTTACCGCGCGGAGGGCGGCGGCGGCTTCCGCTTCGGAAAGCGCCCGTTCTACGTCGGGGGTCATCGTGGACGCGGAATGATCCGCAGGCGCGGCCGCGTATTCTGTGTACGGGTATTCTGCGTCCGCTGAATTCACCGCGGCATCTTCCTGATCTTCGGTTTCAAAATCCGCAATACCGTCATCGTCGTCAAAATCAACAGGCGTATCGCAAACTTCCCCCTCGAAAACGGGTTCCCGGGCATGGACCTTTCGCAGCAAGTCAGATTCAGGATCTTCAGGATCCGCCGCGGCCCGCCTGAGGCTTGCGGGGCTTTCGTCGTCAAGGGCCGTCCCCTGCGTCCGCGCCGCAGATTCAGCGTACACATCTTTGGGAAGGGGGAGAGGGGGCGGCAGCAGGAAAGAACGCAGCCTCCCCCGGCGGCGGGCACCGCCGAGATTAAAGCGCCGTTCACGGCCGGCCCCGGGAAAGAGAAGATTGCGGGCCGTCATGATAAGCAGGACCTCGCCGACGGTAAGAAGGATAACAATAAAACTGAAAAACGCCTTTCCGGTAAAATCCAGAAAGGCGGATCTGGACGCCATGTTTTCGAAATCACGGATTACCGCAAGGCCCCCCGCCAGCGTCAAAAAAGGAAAGAGCAGGGAGCTGAGTATGAAAATGCGGTCCGGCCTCCATGAGGGATCGGCGAGAATAAAGGCGGCGTAAAAAAGATATGCCGGAATGGTAAAAGCCAGAAAACCAAAGGATGTGGTGAAGAAACCGCCTAAACCGGAGGCAAAGGGCAGAGAAAACAGGGATCCCAGAAGCGAAAGCGCCAAAAGCAGGGCCGTCAGCCCCAGAACCGCCGAACCTGCCACGGCGGCTGCCCGGAATTTCGCATCGGGGCCGGAAAAGAAAGATTCCGCGGAACGGAGAGAAGACCTGAGACGGGAAAAAATTCCGGAACGAAACAACACCTTAAAAAACCTCTTATTCGTATATCTTATTCGTATATCGGAAAATTTCAGGGTTTTCCGTAATAGAGATACCGGTAAACGGCGGCGGCGGAGAGAACCCTGCGGCAGTACGTTCTGGTTTCGGAAAACGCCACCGTTTCAAGAAAAAGATCCCCCGGCAGTTCCGTTTCGGCGGCGCGCCAGCGGCGGAAACGGGTTATGCCGCCGTTATAGGCGATAAGGGCAAAAAGAGTATCCTCCAGGCGATCAACAAGATAGCGGAGGTATGTAGCGCCAAGGTGTATATTAACTTCGGGATCAAGGAGATCCGGTTCGCCTTTTTCCGCGTAGTCCGGCCCTCCCTGCCGTTTCAGCCTTCCGGCGGTTTCTTCCGCGGTAGCGGCCATAAGCTGGGTAAGGCCCGCCGCCCCGGCCCATGAAACAATGTCCGGCTGAAAGGCGCTTTCGGTGCGTATGAGGCCGAAAAGCAGTTCAGGCGCAAGGCCCGATTCGTCCGCCCTTTGTTCAACCTGACGCCGCCATGGCCGGGGATAGGCCAGTTCCAGGTCTTCACGGTTAAATTCATAATCTCCCCGGTTCATATATGTTGAAACAAGGCGTATCACCCCGGCGTAAAGCTCCTTCCTGTGCATTGCCCGGGCAAGGGCCCGCAGTTCCGGTACGGAAAGATCGTCCGTTTTTTCCCGCAGATACGAAGCCGCATAATTTTCCGCGCCGTGTTCGAAAAGACCCAAAAGAAATTCCATAAGTTCGGGATGAGGAAATCCCTTTTTACCCTCCTCCCCCGAAAAGAGGGTTTCCGGGGAACTCAAAAAAGGCTCCCCCAACGCGGCGGCGCTCGCCATACGGTAGTAAAGGGCGTCGCCTGCAATGCCGGCCT
>JAITJV010000200.1 GCA_031278755.1 Treponema sp.
CTTTTTTTCAATAGAGGTTTTCCCAAAACTTCGGTTTTCGGAAAAGCGGCTTCAACGGCAAGGAGAAAAATATGGCGATAAAAACAGTAAAATCGGCGGATCTTAAGGGAAAGCGCGTCATCATGAGGGTTGACTTCAATGTTCCCATGAAGGACGGAGTTGTGCAGGACGATACGCGCATAATGGCCGCGGTTCCCACCATCAAATACATTCTCGATCAGGGCGTCAAAACCCTGACCCTGATGAGCCACCTTGGGGATCCTTCCAAAGATTCCAAAAATGCCAAAGAAAAGGCCGAAAAGGACGGCAGGGCTTTTGACGAAGCCGCCTATATCAGGGGCAGGCACCGCATGGCCCCCGTTGCCGAGTACCTCGCGAAAAAGCTGGGGAAACCCGTCGTCTTTGCGGGCGAAGACGGCTGTTACGGCAAGAAGGCTTTTATAGACGGCCAAAAAGACGGAACGGTGATCATGCTTGAAAATACCCGCTTTCATAAAGAAGAAACCTCCAAGGAAGCGGCGGACAGGGACAAACTTGCAAAGGAACTCGCGTCATACGGCGACGTCTTCGTAAACGACGCTTTCGGCACCGCCCACCGCGATCATGCCTCAACCGCGTCCATCGCCAAATTCATCCCCGTTTCCGTCGCGGGCTTTCTTATGGAAAAAGAAGTCGATTACCTTGAACCCATCGTTACCAATCCCCAAAAACCCCTTGTCGCGATCATAGGCGGGGCGAAGGTTTCTTCCAAAATAGCGGTTCTTGAAAGCCTTCTTAAAAACGCCGGCGCCCTGGTCATTGGCGGCGGCATGGCCTATACCTTCCTCAAGGCGCAGGGGCGCAAGGTCGGGAAATCTCTTGTTGAAGACGATCAGCTTGATACGGCGAGGAAGATTATTGACGCCGCCGGAAAAGCGGGCGTGGAGATCGTTCTCCCCGTGGATCAGGTTGCGGCCGGGACGTTCGACGCGGCGGCGAAGCCCGTGCCGGTTGACGGCCAGGATCTTCCCGATGATCTCATGGGACTTGACGTGGGGCCGAAAACCATCGCCAGGTATAAGGAAGTTCTCGCCAAAGCAAAGACCATCGTGTGGAACGGCCCCGTCGGCGTGTTTGAATTCGAAGCCTTTGCAAAAGGAACCGAGGAAGTGGCCAAACTTGTCGCCGAAGCCACCGGCCGGGGGGCGATTACCGTTGTGGGCGGCGGCGATTCCGTCGCCGCGGTAAACAAGTTCGGCCTTGCTTCAAAAATGAGCCACGTCTCCACCGGCGGCGGCGCTTCGCTGGAATTGCTTGAAGGAAAGAAACTTCCGGGCATTGAGGTGTGCCGCGCTTAAACGGCCCGCCGTTTATAACAGCCCTTTTGCCGGCGGGGGCCTCTAAAAACGCCGGTTTTTGGAAGCGGTTTTAACCGCCGTTTTCCTGCCCCGGAATCTCCGGAAATTCAACCGGGGTTTCCGGAGCTTCCCTGATTTAAGGAGTGATTATGAGCGACAGATCCTATTACATAGCGGGAAACTGGAAGATGCACAAGACCCGCGCCGAAGCCGCCGAGCTTGCCAAAGCCCTCGTTGCGGAGCTGAAAGACGGGAAACACAAGTACCTCGTGGCGCCCACCTTTACAAGCCTTGAAACCGTGGGTCCTGTTGTGAAAGGGACCAACATCAGGCTCGGCGCCCAGAACATGGCCGCCGAAGAGCAGGGGGCGCACACCGGGGAAGTGTCCGTGCTCCAGCTCAAGGACCTCGGCGTACAGACGGTGATCCTGGGCCACAGCGAACGGCGCCATATCTACGGGGAAGACGACGCCCTTATCAACAAAAAAGTAAGGCTTGCGCTCAGGCACGGCCTTGAAGTGATCCTCTGCATTGGGGAACTCCTTGAAGAAAGGGAAGCGGGCAGGGCCGAAGCGGTCTGCGAAACCCAGACGGTAAAGGGCCTTGAAGGGGTGTCCGCCGGGGAGCTTTCAAATGTCGTTATCGCGTATGAGCCCGTCTGGGCCATAGGCACAGGCAAGACCGCCACTCCCGAAGACGCCGACGCCATTCACGCCTGGGTGCGGAAGGTGATCGGAAAACTCTACGGGGCGGACTGTGCGGAAAAGATCATCATCCAGTACGGCGGTTCGGTAAAAGCTGAAAACGCGGCCCAGCTTATGGCCAAGGAGAACATAGACGGCGCGCTGGTAGGCGGCGCGGCGCTCAAACCCGACACCTTTGCGCCCATCGCCAAATTCGGCTGAACCGTCGCCGTCCGGCGCGCTATTTTTGCATATTTATGCAAAAACTCTTGCCGTATATATTTATTTGAATGAACACTCTGGACATTCTGCATAAATATACGGTATCATGGGTCATTCTTGCCGCCTGCGGGCGGTTAACCGGAGGAGTGAACATGAAAAAGTGGGTATTGTCAGTTATGGCGTTTTGCTGCGCTATGTCCCTTGCTTTCGCGGGCGGCGCGAAACAGGACGCGGATACCGTCGCCATAGGCGCGGTGCTCCCGCTCTCGGGGCAGGTGGCCAATTACGGTACGGAATCCAGGGACGGAGCCTTGCTGGCCATTGACGAGATTAACAACGGCGGAGGGCTTTTGGGCAAAAAGCTGGTTCTCATTGCCGAGGATGATGAAGGGGATTCGGCCAAGTCCGTGAACGCCTTCACCAAACTTACGTCCCGGGACAAGGTTTCCTTTATTCTGGGGTCGAGCACGTCCGGAGCGACCCAGTCGATGACCGCTCTTGCCCAGCAGGGCAAGGTGATCCTGATCTCACCTTCGGCTACCAACGTCGCGATTACCAAAGCCGGGGACTATATTTTCCGCGCCTGTTTTATCGATCCGTTCCAGGGCATTGTAGGCGCCGACTTTGCCTACGACATGCTGGGAAGCCGCAGGGCCGCGGTTCTCTATGACGCGGGGGCCGATTACAACACAGGTCTTGCCGACACTTTCAAGGCGCAGTTCCTGAAGAACGGCGGGCAGGTTGTCGCCGACGAGGCGTATCAGACCGGAGACGTGGATTTTAACGCCCAGGTTACCCGCATCAGGGCCGCGAATCCCGACGTGGTGTACCTTCCCAATTACTACAACGACGTGGCGCTCCAGGCAAAGCAGCTCAGGGGGCAGGGAATCAACGCCCCGCTGCTGGGCGGGGACGGCTGGGACACCGTTATTGATATTGCCGGCGACGAGGTGCTCAACGGGTACTGGTCCTCCGGGTTTGCTTCGGATACTACCGATCCCAGGGGACAGGTGTTCGTCAGGGCGTATCAGGCCAAATTCAACAAGCAGGCTTCACAGTTTGCCGCCCTTGGTTACGACGCCATGATGCTGGTTGCCGACGGGATCAAGGCCGCCGGCACCTTTGACACCGCCGCGGTCAAGGACGCCATGGCAAAGCTGAACGGTTCTTACGTGACGGGCAGCATACGTTTTGACGCCAACCGCGATCCCATCAAGGGCGCCGCCATCCTGGAGATTGTCAAAAAGGACGGCAGGCTGGCCAATTCCTACAAAACGACGGTAAACCCCAAATAAGGGGCCGGCGGTTCCGGGGTCTTTCCGGAACCGCGCCGTCCGGAAGGGGCGGTATGTTGAAAGCCGGGGGTAAGCGGAAATGATTGTCCTGCAGCAACTGATAAACGGCGTGTCGCTCGGCTCTATTTATGCCCTCATAGCCCTCGGCTATACGATGGTGTACGGCATCGTGCTCCTCATCAACTTTGCCCATGGGGATATCCTGATGATAGGAGCCTATTCGGGCTTTTTTGTGCTGGGCGCCATAGGCGCGGGCCCCCTGGGTATGCTGCTCGCCTTTGCCGTTTCCATGATTATCTGCGCTTCTTTCGGCATAAGCATAGAGCGGCTGGCCTACAGACCCCTGCGCGCCGCGCCCCGCCTCAATTCCCTCATTACCGCCATAGCGGTAAGCCTTATACTTGAAAACGGGGCGCGGGTGCTTCCCTTTATCGGACCCAATCCCCGGCCCTTTCCGGGTCCCAAAGAGGTCAATATCCCGCTTGGCGGGGAACTTTCCGTTTCCAACATCCAGATCATCGTGGTGATCCTTTCGGCCCTGCTGATGCTCGCCCTGAACTACATCATCAATTATACCAGACGGGGAAAGGCGATGAGGGCCGTTTCCTTCGACATGGCCGCCGCGAGCCTTATGGGCGTCTCGGTAAACGGGATCATTGCTTTTACCTTTGCCATGGGTTCGGTCCTCGCGGCGGCGGGCGGGGTGCTGTACGCCTCGGCGTATCCGAGGGTGGATCCCCTCATGGGGATGATGCCCGGCCTCAAAGCCTTTGTCGCCGCGGTTTTGGGCGGCATCGGCTCCATACCGGGGGCCATGCTCGGCGGTTTCATACTGGGCATCGCGGAAACTTTTACCAAAGGTTTTATCTCAAGCCAGTTCAGCGACGCCATTTCTTTTTCCATTCTGATCATCGTCCTTCTGATCAGGCCCACAGGCATTCTCGGCCGAAAAACAAGGGTGAAGGTGTAGAGTATGGCGGAGGTTCCCGGGTTTCCCTTTCGTTCCACGATCATTCTTGGTACGGCGGGCGTACTTGTCATGACGGTTCCCGCCCTGCTGATGACGGCGGGCGTTCTTGACACCTATACGGCCCGCATTCTCGCCATCGGCGGCGTCAACGCGATCATGGCGGTGTCGGTCAACATGATCGTGGGGATCACGGGCCAGCTTTCGCTGGGGCAGGCCGGCTTTCTTGCCATAGGCGCCTATGCCTGTATTTTCTTCAAACTCGATCTCGGTCTGCCCCTGCCCCTCGCGGCGGCCTGCGCGACGGCGCTCACCGGCTTTGCCGGCTTTCTCATCGGTTTTCCCGTGCTGAAACTGTCGGGAGATTACCTTGCCATCGTAACCCTTGGTTTCGGCGAGATCATACGGGTTGTCTTTAACAACCTCAAGAATCTTACCGGAGGGCCGAACGGCAGGCAGTTTACCACGATCATGG
The DNA here is from genome assembly GCA_031278755.1 of Treponema sp. Taxonomy (GTDB): domain Bacteria; phylum Spirochaetota; class Spirochaetia; order Treponematales; family Breznakiellaceae; genus JAIROE01. The sequence goes on from JAITJV010000200.1 coordinate 4,980, forward strand.
CCCTGGACCGGAGGCTCGATTATGTGGTGGTGACGGGCGTCCTGGTTATCGTCCTGGCCCTTTTGCAGAATTTTCTCCGTTCAAGCTACGGCAGGGCCGTTATGGCCTGCCGCGAGGATGAAATCGCCGCCGGTTCAAGCGGCATAGATACGTTCCGTTACAAGATGGCGGGTTTTGTCATCGCGGCCCTTATCGCCGGCATGGGCGGTTCCCTCTTTGCCATGGTCAACGGTTTCGTCAGGCCGGACATCGCGCAGTTTCTGAGGTCCATCGACTTCCTCATCTACGTCGTTCTGGGCGGCATGGGATCAATGACGGGTTCCATTCTCGCGGCCTATGTTCTCACCTATCTGCAGGAGGCCCTTCGTTTCCTTCAGGATTACCGCCTCCTGATTTATCCCATGATCCTGATCCTGGTGATGCTCTTCCGCCCCAGGGGGCTTTTGGGAACGAGGGAACTGTCCGTCGTGGGCCTGTGGAACGCCGTAAGCGCCCGGCGGAGGAAACATGCCGGCGCATAAGCCCATCCTCGCGACGGAGAATCTTTCCATCGTTTTCGGCGGGTTGCGGGCGGTGAGTGATTTTTCCTGTGAGCTGTACAGGGGAGAGCTTGTCGGACTCATAGGTCCCAACGGCGCGGGAAAGACCACGGTGTTCAACATGCTCTCCGGCATCTATAGCCCTTCGGGGGGAAGCATCTCCTACATGGACAGGAACGGGAAGATCCGGGAGACGGGATCCCTGCGGCCGGCCGTTCTTAACCGTATGGGCATATCCCGGACCTTTCAGAATATCAGGCTGTTCGGCAGCCTCACCGTGGAGGACAATGTCCGCGTCGCCCTCCATTCCGGCCGCGCCGAAAACCCCTTTGACGTACTGTTCCGCCTGCCCCGTTTCCGCATGGATGAACAGCGTATGCGGGTAAAGACGGCGGAGCTTCTTTCGCTTTTCAAAATAGAGGGAAAGCGGGACGAGCTTGCGCGCAACCTTCCCTACGGCGAACAGCGGAAGCTGGAGATCGCCCGTGCGCTGGCTTCGGATCCCTGCCTTCTTCTTCTGGACGAACCCGCCGCCGGCATGAACCCCCAGGAGACCGAAGATCTTATGAAGCTGATCTCCTTTATCAGGAAGGAATTTCACCTTACGATTCTTCTGATCGAACACGATATGCGCCTTGTGATGGGGATATGCGAGCGTATCATGGTTCTTGATTACGGCCGCACCATTGCCGAGGGAACGCCCGGAGACATACGCCGGAATCCGGCGGTGATCAAAGCCTATCTCGGAGACGATGCGGCCGGAGTATCCAATGGCTGAAGTCATGCTTTCCATCGAAGGGCTTACCGTTCATTACGGCGCCATACAGGCCCTTAAGGGAGTTTCCCTGGAAGTCGGAAAAGGGGAGATTGTCACCCTCATAGGATCAAACGGGGCGGGCAAGACCACTACGCTGCATGCCGTATCGAACATCATACGGAAAAGTTCAGGAAAGGTGTTTTTCGACGGCAGGGACATAGGGGCGCTGGCGCCCGACCGCATCGTTGCCATGGGGCTGGTGCAGGTCCCCGAAGGCAGGCGCATTTTCGCCAACCTTAGCACCCGCGAAAATCTTGAAATGGGGGCCTATGTCCGCAAAGACAGGCAGGGCATACGTAACGATATGGAAATGGTGTACGGTTTTTTCCCCCGCCTCCGGGAGCGGAGGAGCCAGATAGCGGGAACCCTTTCCGGCGGCGAACAGCAGATGCTCGCCATGGGGCGCGCCCTTATGTCGAAGCCCCGGCTTCTCCTTATGGACGAGCCTTCCATGGGGCTTGCCCCCATTTTGGTGGATGAAATTTTTTCGGTAATCGCCCGGATCAGCGAAAGGGGAACTACCATACTTCTTGTTGAACAAAATGCGTATAAAGCCCTTGGAGTAGCTTCGCGGGCGTATATACTTGAAACAGGACAGGTTGTAAAAACAGGCCCCGCCGGCGAACTCATGAACGACGCCGCGGTGAAAGAAGCGTATTTGGGAGGATAATGAGATGATAATAAGCAGTATCATGACCAGGAACCCCCTTGTCGTTCACCCCGATATGCCCGCGGCCGAGGCCCGTTCCCTTATGGAAAAAGAAAAAATCGGCCATTTGCCGGTACT
>JAITJV010000173.1 GCA_031278755.1 Treponema sp.
CGGCAGAAACAAATTCGAGATGTTTCATGCTCATGTACTTTTTGTTTCCCCATTGGCTGTTGGCGACATACCGCGGCCTGGCACATACCGGCGTTAATGCCGAACTGCCGTCGGGGAAACAGCCGGCCGCCCTGGTCCTTCTGCGTATCTCACGGTTCACCCGTTCAACCGCGTTATTTGTCCGTATCTTAAGCCGCTGTTCATACGGAAATTCAGTATAGGCGGGGGTTTCTTCCATGCCGTCTTTTATTTTCTTCGCGGCTTCCTTTAATCTCATTTCCGGTAACGTTTCTATAACTTCTCCGGCTTTCTTTAACGAAGCCTCTTTGCCTTCCCGCGCATGGACGGCTTTCAGCATCTTCGCCGCTATGGCGGTTTTCCCTTTGGGTGCCGCCGAAAATACATTCCGGTAAAAATGCACACTGTGCCGCTGGTGTTTCGTATAACGTTCCGGCTGCATAGAACGATCTGTTGTTTAGTGTCCGCCCACAAAGTCGGTTGCTTTGCGGACGGACCTTGCAGGTGCTCCCGTTTTGTACCAAAACGGTACGCAGCATGCGTTTTTTAAGGAAACCGCGGACCTGCGGTCCGAGTCCATAATGTGTCTGCATTATGAACAGATTCTATATACTGCTTCGGCTGGAAAAAATCCCCCTCTCATGCTATACTTTCCCTATCGGAGAAAGGTCATGAACATGAGTGAATTGTTCTTTGAGTTCTGGAACGATCGGAGCACCGCCGTATTTATTCTAGGCCGGCGTGTGCTTACCGCGGTTCTGATAGCCGTCGTGGGAAAGTTACTCATTGCCGCCGCGGGGCGTATCATCAAAAGGGCTGTTGCGGGAAAGATTAAATTTGACGAAACGCTCGGGTCCATGCTGAAGCTGATCATTACCTATTTGGTTATCATCATCTGCGCCATCATGATCCTGGACGTCTTCGGGGTAAACACCACGAGCCTTATCGCGGTACTTGGCGCGGCGGGGGTGGCCGTGGGCCTTGCGCTCAGGGATACGCTGAGCAATATTGCCGCGGGGATCATCCTTATCTTTCTCCGTTTTTACAAGAAAGGTGATTTCATAGAATTCGGCTCTGTCATGGGCACGGTGCGCGAAATGGATCTTTTTACCACTACCCTTGAAACAGCCGACGGGGTGTACATCTCCGCCCCCAATTCAAGCGTGTGGGGTACTCCCCTGAAAAATTATTCGCGGAATCCGCAGCGGCGCATGGATCTTTCGGTACGGATTTCCTTTGACGATTCGATAGACGCGGCCTTTCAGGTTATGCAGGACATTATCACGGAGGAAAAGCGTTTTCTTGCAGATCCGCCGCCCCAGATCCTGGTTCAGTCGCCGGGCGACAGTTCCATAACCATACTGCTCCGGGCCTGGGCGTTCTCGGATGTGTACTGGACTGTGTATTGGGAACAGACGAAGGGCCTTAAAGAAAAAATGGAAGCCGCGGGCCTCCGTATCCCCTATCCGCGTCAGGATCTTGCCATAACCGGAGGGATAGGCCGGGACGATCCTGAAAAACGTACCTCATGACCTATTTCCGGATTTTGTTTCGAACTCTTTCCTTGTGAAGGAAGGACAATGCCGCCCCGTCGCCCGGAACACCTCGACAGACGGCAGATGGAGGCTTTTGATCCCGAAAAGCATGCAGGACCGGGGAAAAGCCGGCTCCCATGTGACTTTAAACCAGGCGCATTTGATACAATCCGGAGGGTGGCTTGGGGTCTCGGCGCTCATGGGCCGATTATAGCACGAAGAGGCGTAGATCTGCAATTTAATATGCCAAATTACAGCTTGCAGGCATTTCCGCTTTGGAGTATCGTGTAGAGTGAATGAAAACCATCACCGGAATACCCGCGTCGCCGGGCGTCGCCATAGGCAGCGCCTTTTTGTATGTGGATAACGATGTCCCCGAGATTCCCCGCTACAACATGATCAGGGAGCTGGCCGGTTCCGAGATTCTGCGGCTCAGGGCGGCCATAAACGAAGCCGAAGAGGAGCTGCGCGCTATTCTGGATCGGTCGAAAAAGGAAATGAGCGGCGAACATACCGCCATTTTTGAAGCCCATATCATGATGCTTGAAGATGCTGATTTTATCAGGCAGCTTGAAAAGCGCATATCGGATGAACTGCAGAACGCCGAATGGGTTGTTTGGGATATGGCCCGGGAACTTATGGGAAAGATGATGGCTTCCCCCGATCCTGTTTTCCGCGATCGGGTGGTGGACATAAACGATGTTTCCAAGCGGGTTTTGTACCGCCTTCTTTCAATAAAAAAGATTTCCCTTGCCGATATTAAGAATGACTGCATCCTTGTCGCTCATGATCTTCTGCCGTCAGAAGTGATGATGATGAACCGCGGCTGTGTAAAGGCCATAGTCATGGATATGGGAGGCGGGACCAGCCATACGGCGATTCTTGCCCGCGCCTTCAACATTCCCGCGGCGCTGGGCCTTTCGACGGCGACTACGGAAATTGCCGGCGGCGATACTATTGCAGTTGACGGCAACTCGGGCGAAGTGACCATCAATCCGGACAAGACTGTTCTTTCAAAGTATCAAAAAGCAACGGTAATTTACCTTAAAAAAAGAAACGAATTCTTAAGAATGCGGGATCTTCCGGCTGAAACCGTTGACGGACGCCGTTTTACGCTCAAGGCGAATATAGAAATCCCCGAGGAAGCCGAGTCCGCCGCCGACTACGGCGCGCAGGGCATAGGCCTTTACCGTTCCGAATTTCTCTTTCTTGCTCCGGGCAAAGCCGCCGAGGAAGAAGTTCAGTTTGAAGCCTACAGGCGGGTGCTTACGGCAATGGGAGATTTTCCTGTTACCATCAGGACCGTGGATATAGGCGGCGACAAGGTGCTGGCGGATTTTCAGGCTACGCTTGAAAAAAATCCCCTCCTTGGCTGGCGCGCGATACGTTTTTCACTGGCCCTTCCGGATCTTTTTAAAACGCAGCTGCGGGCCATACTCCGCGCCAGCATGTACGGAAATGTCAGGATTATGTTTCCGCTGATCTCCGGCTTTGAAGAGCTGGAACAGGCGCGTCTTCTTCTTGATGAGGCGCGTGAAGAATGCCGGAAAAAGGGGCAGGTATTTTCTGATCACATTGCAGTGGGCACGATGATCGAAGTTCCTTCGGCGGCAATGATTGCGGATATACTTGCCGGCCGGTCCGATTTTTTTTCCATAGGAACAAACGACCTTATCCAGTATTCACTGGCGGTGGACCGCGGAAATGAACGGGTCAATTATCTTGCCCAGCCTGTTCACCCTGCCGTGTTGCGTTTTCTCAAAAAAACCATAGATGCGGCTCATGAAAAGGGCATCGTCGCCGCCATGTGCGGAGAGATGGCCGGGGACCCCGGAGTTACCGCGGTGCTGATGGGGCTTGGTCTTGATGAATTCAGCATGGCCGCGCAGTCCATTCCCGCAGTCAAGAAGATCATACGGAAGTTAAACAGGGAAGACTGCGGGCTTCTTGCCGGGGAACTTCTCAAGGGCCGTTCCGCCTCGGAAAACAATGAAACGCTGCAGAAGTGGATGGCCAAACGCCGCCTGCCCTGAGCCTTTTTACGGGAAAAAGTATGGAATACAGTACGGAAAAAAAATACACGGGGCTTCCCGTAGTGGCGCTCGCCGGGCGGCCGAATGTGGGGAAATCAACGCTGTTCAACCGGCTCCTTGGAAAGCGCAGGGCCATTACCGATCCTGCTCCGGGCGTTACAAGGGACCCGGTAGAAGCGGAGACGGAAATTCTGGGGAAGCCGCTCAGGCTTATTGATACGGGGGGCTTCCGCCTGGAACGGGATCTGGCTTCTGCGCCCAGGGCGGCCTCCGCGATGAATGCCGCGGCCGCCGCCGGCGCCGCGGAGGAGCTTGACAGCCTTGTTGTTGAAAAAACACTCCGAACCGTAAAGCAGGCCGATCTTGTCGTGCTTGTGCTCGAAGCGGGGGAGCTTACCGCGGAAGATGAGGAATTTATCAATTTATTGCGGCCCTTCGGGGAGAGGCTCATCGTTGCGGTGAACAAGACCGAAGGGGGGCGGCGCAAAGAAGAAGCCTGGAATTTTCTTTCGCTCGGTTTTGAAAAAATTTACATGATTTCGGCGGAGCACGGGGATCATATCGAAGAATTGCGGAAAGCAATAATTGATTCACTCGATTTTTCTGCGGTCGGCGCGGCGCCTTCTGAAAAAGTATTTATCAAAATCGCCCTTTTGGGAAAGCCCAATACGGGAAAGTCTACCCTTTCAAACCGCCTTACCTCTTCGGAGGCTTCCATCACAAGCGGGATACCGGGGACAACCCGCGACGTAGTGGAGGGGGCTTTTGTCTGGAAGGGCCGAAACTTCCGCGTGCTTGATACCGCGGGGATACGGCGGAAAAGCAAAGTTACCGAAAACATTGAATACTATTCGGTGAACAGGGCCATTAAAACGATAGACAGCGCGGATATTGTTTTCCTTGTGATAGACGCGGAAGAGGGGCTTTCCGATCAGGATAAAAAGATCGCCGCGCTTGCAAGCGAAAAGGGGCGGGGCATTATCCTTGTGCTTAACAAGTGGGATCTTATGCCGCAGATAAAGAATACTTTTGAAGCGGTGTCCAGCCGCATCCGCTTTCTTTTCGGAAAAATGGAATACGCCCCTATCGTTTCCGTCAGCGCCGCCGGCGGAAGCGGGGTGGACAAACTTCTCAGTACGGCGATCACCGTTTATTCCCAGCTTACAAAAAGAATTGAAACGGGGAGGTTAAACCAGGCGCTGCAACGCTGGCTTGCGGAAAGTCCGCCCCCGTCCGGTCCCCAGACCCGTTTCAGCGTTAAATACGCGGTCCAGTCTTCGCAAAATCCCGCGGCCTTTATCTTTTTTGTTTCGCGCCCCCGGGCGGTAAGCGAGGCCTATGTGTCGTACCTCAGAAACAAAATACGGCGGGATTTGGGTTTTTCCCTCATTCCGGTTATAATAGAAATACGGGGAAGCAGTTCCCGGCGGAGGGAATGAACCGTGGGTTCTTATACAAAGCGGGATGCGGAACGCCTGTTAAAAATAAAGAACCATATACTCAGATATTGGGAGAAAGAAGTGCCCCTCATTCAGCCTTCAAAGGACAATCAGGGGCGCCTGCACTATTCGGACAAGGACATGCAGATCATGTTCCGGCTTAAATACCTTATTTATGAAAAGCGTTTTACCCTTGAA
>JAITJV010000253.1 GCA_031278755.1 Treponema sp.
CAGCGCCGAAACGGCAAAAACACGGCCGCCCGAACTTCGGCAGCCGGAACCGGGCGCGCCGCCGGGACCGCGCTCGGCTCCCGCGATAAACAAACGGGCGCCGCTTCCCGCAAGGGCCGCCGAATTTACCGCGATGGGATCCCCTTTGCGGTACGGCCCCGGGTAGCCCTCCGCAACGGCAACGGGGGCGCAGACGGCGCCGCTTTTCCATACAAGGGGAAAGCTTTCAAGCCTGTCTTCAAGGACGGCGAAACAAAGCTCTGAAAAATCCGATTCCATAAGGGGAAGCACGGCCTGGGTTTCGGGATCGCCGAGGCGCACGTTGTATTCAAGCAGATGGCATTTTTCATCTTTTATCATAAGGCCGAAAAATATAAAGCCGCGGTAGTCCATTTTTTCCGCCTTGATCCCTTTCAGCGTCGGGCGGAGTATGGCCGAAAGAAAATCTTCCCGCACGGCTCCGGTAAAGTCGGGGGCCGGCGCTATGGCGCCCATGCCTCCCGTATTGGGGCCCTTGTCCCCCTCGAAGCGGCGCTTGTGATCCTTCGCCGAAATAAAGGGAACTATTGCCCCCTTTGCGCCCGGCCTGACGCTCACCGCCGCAAGGATGGAAACTTCCCCGCCGTCAATGAATTCTTCCAGAACAAGGGAAGCGCCTGATTCCCCCAGCGTCCTGTCTTTCATGAAGGAAGAAATGCATCCTTCCGCTTCGGCGCAGGTTCCCGCTATGACGACGCCTTTTCCGGCCGCAAGGCCGTCGGCTTTTATCACAAGGGGGGATGATGATGATTTGAAGTGATCCTTTGCGTACCGGAAGGCCCCCTCCGGTTCTGAAAAATCACGGCTTTTGGCGGCGCGAATCCCGTACTTTTTCATGAACGCCTTGGAGTAGATCTTGCTTGCTTCAAGGCGGGCCGCCTTTTTGTCCGGCCCCACGGCCGCGATTCCCGCTCCGCGGAAGCGGTCTATGACGCCTTCCGCAAGCGGCGCCTCGGGGCCTATGACCGCCAAATCAATTTTTTCTTTTTTCGCGAAAGAGACAAGGTCTTCCTGCCCCTTTTCCCCTGCGGGATCGCCTGAGACAGGCACGTTAACGCATTTATCTTCCGCCGCGGTGCCGCCGTTTCCCGGAGCAGCGTAAATTTTTTCAACTTTTTCCGACCGGGCCGCCTTCCATACGACGGCGTGTTCGCGCCCCCCCGAGCCGATGACAAGGATCTTCATGCGTTCAACATTACACCGAAGGGCAGAGATCAAACCAGCTCTGTCCAAAGGATTCTATCCAGCGGGCCGCCTGCGCGGGCCCCGTCGATCCTGTTTCGTAAAATTCAACAGGTTGAACATTTCCGGAATCCCATGCTTTCTGAATGGGATCTATGATGCGCCATGCGGCTTCGACTTCGTCGTTGCGGGCGAACAGTGATGCGTCGCCGTTTAGCGCGTCAAGCAGAAGCCGTTCGTATGAATCGGGCATTTCCCCCCGGAAGCTGTTCTTGAAGTTGAAATTCAATTCCGACATTCTGAGCATCATGTCCGAATCGGGGATCTTGGTCATAAAGTGGAGCTGTATTCCTTCGGCGGGCTGAAGCTGGAGGAGGAGGCGGTTGACGGCGCCGCCCGCGGAACCGCCGAACATGCTGTGCGGCGGCTGGCGGAAGTTGATCACGATCTGGGTTGTTCTGCATGACATTCCCTTGCCGCTGCGGAGGTAGACGGGAACGTCCTTCCAGCGCCAGTTGTCTATAAAAAGCCGGACGGCGCCGTAGGTGGCGGTCTGGCTGTCCTTCGCCGCCCCTTCTTCATCGCGGTAGCTGCGGTACTGGCCGCGCACCGAATTCACCGCGGCCTCTTCTGACGGCATGGCCCGTATTGACTGGAGAATTTTTACCTTTTCGTCGCGTATCTCTTTCGCCCTGAAACGGGCCGGCGGCTCCATGGCGACAAAGGTAAGGATCTGCAGAAGATGATTCTGGAACATATCCCGCAGTACGCCGGCGTTCTCATAATACGGCGCCCTGCGTCCGACAAGAATGTCTTCGTTGGCGGTGATTTGTATGCCGTCTATGTAGTTGCGGTTCCAGACAGGTTCGAAGATCGCATTGGCGAAACGAAGGACGAGGATGTTGTTCACCGTTTCCTTGCCCAGGTAATGATCGATGCGGTACATCTGCGATTCGTTGAATACGCTGTGTATCGCATCGTTGAGCGCCGCGGCGGAATCACTGTCCCTGCCGAAGGGCTTTTCGATGACGATTCTCCGCGTTCTGTCCGCCTGCTCTTCGGCAAGCCCTGCAGCGCCGAGCTGCGCCGCCGCCTTTGCGTAAAATTCCGGCGCCGTTGCAAGATAGTAGAGCCTGTGGGATTCTCCGGCGCTTTTTCCTTCGCTTCCGGCGGCTTCAAGCCGGTCAAGGTTTTGCCCGAGGGCTTTAAAAGATCCTGCGTCGTTAATGTCCCCGGAATGGTAGTGTATCATAGGGGCGAAGGCTTTCCAGTTTTCTTCGGTAAAGACGCCCGACGCGAATTTGCCGGCGCTTTCCCGGAGTTTATCCCGCCATGCGCCGCTTTCCATTGCCGTACGGGCAAAGCCGACGATGTTGAGGGGAAGGGGAAGTCTCTTTTTGAGAAAGAGATTGTAAAGCGCGGGGATGAGCTTTCTTCCGGTAAGATCACCTGATGCACCAAAAATGACAATCGTATGCATGAGGTAAGTATAATAGACGGCGAAAACATTGCCAAGACCGTTCCGGCCGTATGGACTTGCGCGGCAATTGGAAAGCGGGAATGTTCCCCGGCTGCGCCGGAGCGCACGGCGGAATGACCCGGCCGTTGCGGAGGCCGGGGGCCGCAAGACGACGGGCGGTGTTTAATACGATAATTTTTTATTTTTGTTAATTGTTACAATCGTTTTAGTAATACATTTGTTTAACCTCTTTTCTGTTTCAGAAGTCCAAAATCTTAAAATAGTCCAGCCAATATTTTTATAATATTTTCTTACTTTTTTATCACGTTCAATATTGCGTCTTATTTTCTTTTGCCAATAATCAGAATATGTTGATAAAAGTTTCTCTTGAGATAAAAAATGTTTCTTTTTCCAATCGTTCCCATGCCAAAAATCTCCATCAATAAATATTACAATTTTATATTTCTTAATTGCAATATCCGGAGTTCCAAAAAGTGTTTTTACATTTTTTCGGTATCTGATTCCCCACTTCCACAAAGCCTTGCGAAAAAAAACCTCCGGCTTGGTATCGGAGCTATGTATATGAGACATGCATTTATGACGTTGTTCCGGCGTTAAATTATCCATAGTTTTTTATTTGCGCTGTTTATGTCCAAGTGTGAAGTATACGGTCTGATCAAACCGCCGTTCA
>JAITJV010000292.1 GCA_031278755.1 Treponema sp.
CTCAACCCGATATTCGCCGCCGCCGCCATGAGCATGAGTTCCGTGTCCGTGCTGACCAACGCCCTGCGGCTCAAACGGTTTAAGCCGTCCCGGGAACCTGAAAAACGGGAAAGATATTAGAGTTGTTCAGAAACTTCAGTTTCTGAACAACTTCCGCTAAAAAATGGCAAAAAACGCGGATTCCGCCGAGAAACCCGCGTTTTTTGGGAGGCCTGTTCAATAACCAACCGGGTTATCGAACAGGTCCATTAACCACAAGGAGGTATAAAATGAAAAGAATAGTTTTACTGTTTGCCGCCGCCGGCTTGTCCCTTGCGGCCCTTGTTTCCTGCGGAAAACTCGACGTGGTGGGAACCGGCTCGGTTAAGTCCTTTGGCGCTGTTTTAGACAAGATCCCCCGGAAAACCACCACCGATGAAACGACCGGGGGCTGGGCGTTGTTTTCGCCGGATGGAACTACAAAATTTATCTGGAGCAAAAACTATGCGGAAAGTCCTTTGCATGACGTGATGATTGTGTTTGAGGCCCGGCCTTTTATGGATGCCGGCCTTGATACAGACAAACTGCCGGAAAACTTTACGGTTTCTGACGGCATGATCACGGTGGGCGCAAAACTTGGCCGGGAAGTTTTAAAGTACAACGGAGAAGCGACGCCCCTTGCATCTTACGAGCAGATCGTAAAACTCAAACGGTCCGCAATCGGCTATCATGCCGCCCTTGACCACTACGGGGTGAATCTGGGAGACGGGAATCTTTTTGAATGGGCCAAAGACATGAGCGCCAATGACAAGGATATGGTCTTTGTGCTTAACCCCGGACCCTTTATCGCCGCCGGGGCCGATCCCGCAAAAATTGAAGGCTGGGTCTTTGCCAAGGTAACGGTTGACGGCGCCGGCGGGAAACCCATAGAGGTGGACAAAATTTTGAAGCCCTTTAATCTGCCGTAAAACGATCCCGGGGAGCCGTCCGAACGGGCCTTCGCAAGCCGCCGCCGGTACGCCTGAATATTAAGCACGGCTATCCTTTTACGCCGGAACTAACGATCCCCTGGACAAAATATTTCTGGAAGGGCAGGAAAAGAAAAAGCGGAATAAGCGCCGAAATGATGGAACCGGCGTAAACACACGCCCAGAGGGTAAAATGTTCGCCCCGGAAACTGCTGAGGGCGATCTGGATCATCTGAAATCTCTTTGTCCGCGCAATAAGCAGAGGCCAAAGATAGGAATTCCACTGATTCATGAAAATCATCAATCCGGCGGTAACGAAGACAGGGACAGAACCGGGCAAAATAATACGGATGAATACGGCGGCCCAATTGGCTCCGTCAACACGGGCGGCTTCAATCAAACTGACCGGAATATCCCGGAAAAATTGCGTAAAAAGAAACAAAACCAGTCCGTCGGCTACACTGGGCACAACAAGGCCATATATGGAATCAACCCACTTAAACTGGTTGACAACATTATAAAGGGGCATTGCTATGGACTCAAAAGGGATCATAAAACTAAGAAGGACGATGGTATAAATGACATTCTTGAATCTAAATTTAAAAGTTGCGAAAGCAAAGGCCGCGACGCCGTTTACAATACATCCAAAAAATATTGTAAGAACGGTTACAACCAGGGTAATCCTTATCGGACGAAGAAAATCGAATTCCCCGAAAAGTATTCTATAAGCCTCAAAAGTCAACTTCTGGGGAATCAGGGTTTTCGAAGAAAACGGAATGATATATTGAAACAATTCTTCGTCGGGACGCAGGGAAGACGCAACGCCCCACAGCAGCGGGAAAACAGTGACAACCGTCACGATCAGCAATACAAGATAAACAAGAGTCGTGTTAACAATTACTTTTCCCTTCTTCATCTACAGTCTCCCGGTTGCGGCGTCGTCTTTCTCGTTCAACAGTTTGAACTGTCCTACGCAAACAATGACGATGATCAACAGCAATACGGTAACCATGACGGCGGAACGCGGCCTGTCCGCAAATTTAAACGCCGACTTGTAGGCTTCATACATAAGCACGTTGGTGCTGCCTTCAGGCCCGCCCATGGTTATCATCTGCATGGGAACAAAGAGAAGGACGTTCGCGGTTGTATTGGCGACAAATACAAACAACAATACTTTCCGAATCATCGGAACGGTGATTCTGACAATGATTTTTACAAAATTTGCCCCGTCAATGCGGGCCGATTCATAAATTGAGGAATCAATGTTTTTCAGCCCCGCAAGGAGAAACATCATCCAGTATCCGCACCCTTTCCAGGACGCTATTACAACGATGCTCAAGAGGGCCTGGTTCTTGTCAATCAAAAAACCCTGCGGGGGAATATGAAGAACACCCAACAGGCTGTTAATAATGCCGCTGTTCGGACTGAACATCATGTTCCAAAGAATGGCGGCAACCGTGAGCGATATTGTTACCGGTAAATAATAGATGGTTCTGAAGATCCCTATGCCTTTCACCATTACGTTAACCAGCAAGGCCAGCAAAAATGAAACAAACACCTGAAAAGGTATCATCAGCAGATTTATTTTTATGGTAATCCAAAGAGCATTCCAGAAAGCCGAATCGGTAAAAACGCGCCGGTAAACCGATAATGTCCAGGCCCCGCGGTTCCTGAAACCGTCAATCACGGTCGAAATGATAGGATACGCCTTGAAAACAAGAATCAGTACGAAAGCGGGAAGAATGAGAAAATAAGGCAGCAGATTAATTTTTCTTCGGACTGCGGCAAATTCCACAGAAATAATCCTCCGTTGTTAACACAGAACAATTCTCAAAAGCCATAACCGGGCCTTCGGATATTTTTACCACATACCGGATCAGGAACATTGTAAACATTCCGATCCGGCGCCGTTTCCGGATTCATCCTGTCATCTGTATTTGCTCAATGCTGAATTTATCTCCCGCACCGCCTTGTCAAGCGCGCCTTTCACGTCCGAACCATTGCGGACGTCTTCCCACATGGCGTCAATAATCGTAGTGTATTCGGGGAACCCGGGAGTCAGCGCCCGTGGATACGCGGTCCGCGCCGCTTCATAGGTGGCTATCTTGTCTACAGGATCCGCGTTCGGATCGTTTTGCACCTTGTCAATAAGCGCCTGTTTGGAAGGAAGGTTCTTTGACAATTCAATCCAGAGATCATTGCCTTCCCCAATCGTGTACCACTTGATAAAAGCCGCGGCGGCGTCCTGTTTTGTTGAATACTTGCTGACCCCGAGGTGCCAGCTTCCCGTAGGCGTCGCCACTTTGTTTTCATATCCCTTAAAAGCGGGAACAGGAGCAAATCCGTAATCAATATTCGTCGTAGCCATACCAAAAGGCGTCCAGCTTCCGGCTATGAGAAAGATAACCTTGTTTGACCGGAAGAGATTCGAAATTTCGTCGGCGTTAAAACCGCGGAGAGCCAGGCCGTCTTTGTAAAGGTTCTGATACCAGGTAAGCGCCTTTACCCAGCCGGGAGTATTGATGACTCCGTCCACGGTGAGTCCGTCCGGGCCGATGGAACGTTCGCCCATGCTGTTTGGGACGGCGTTCATCTGGTAGGTCCGGCTTACCTGCTCGAACATGATCCCGCCTATTCCGTTGGTACGGTTCGGATCCAGCCTGGCAAGCGCCTGGCGGGCCAGTTCGGTTATTTCTTCATAGGTAAGACGATTGTTGACATCGCTGTTTCTCACGGCGACGCCGGCCTGTTTCAGCAGATCCTTGTTGTACCAGAGCATCTGCGTCGACGTCTGGATGGAAGGAGCGTAAAATACTCCCTGCCAGCTTCCCGCTTCAAGCGCCGAGGGAATAAACGCCTTCTTGTCTTCGGCGGTAAAGTACTTGTCCACGGGAGCAAGAAAACCACGGGTGGCATAGCTTGCGACCATCGGGACATCAACGCCAAGAACATCGTAATCTTTGGAGCCGGAACCGATCTTGACTTCAATGATCTGGAACATGTCGGTATGCATGTAAAATTCCTGTATAACACGTATGCCTGTTTCCTGATAAAACTTCTCCAACAGGGGCTTTACCTGCTGTTCCCAATCGGTAGGCTGGCTGCCGGCTCCGGTATGCAGCCATGTTATGGTTTTCGGATCGCCCTGCGATCCCCCGTCTCCTCCGCCTTTGGCGGCAGCCTGCCCAAGAACGAGTACCGACAGCAATAGTACGGCCGCCGTTTTCACTGTTTTCATACAAACCTCCTGATAAATATATAGAGTTGTTCAGAAACTTCAGTTTCTGAACAACGTCCGCTAAAAAATGGCGAAAACCGCGGATTTCGTTGAGAAATCCGCGGTTTTTGGGAGACTTGGCAGTTAAAGTCCAATGGACGTTAACCTGCAATAACCCCAACCGGGTTATTGAACAAGTCCTATGTTTATACACTGTGGTATAGAACACAAGAGAAAAAATTGCTGAAGTTGAAATCGAATTATTTACGCCGCGTGG
>JAITJV010000301.1 GCA_031278755.1 Treponema sp.
TGAAACAGGATACGGCGCGGTACTGGATAGAAAGGCTCGGCCTTGAACCGCACGCCGAAGGGGGCTGGTACAGGGAACTCTGGCGGTCGGATATTGTCATCCCCGGCGCCGTTCTGCCGCCGGCCTACGGCGGGGACCGTTCCGCCTGTACGATGATACACTACCTCCTTAAAGGGAAGGAGCGTTCGGCGTGGCACCGCGTCCGTTCCGCCGAAATCTGGCTCTGGCATGCGGGGGGAATCCTGGAGCTGAGCCTGGGCGGCGGCGGGGACGTCCCTGTGGAGGAAGGCAAATTCCTTCTGGGGCCGGCCCTGCCGGAGCCGCCGGCCCTGCCGGAGCCGACGGTTTTGCCGGAGCCGACGGCCCTGCCGGAATCCGGACGGGGCGGATGTTTCCAGGCGGTGGCGCCTCCCGGAATCTGGCAGTCCGCCAAAATACGTGAAGGTTCTTTTGTCCTTGTTTCGTGCATTGTGTCTCCGGGTTTTCACTGGGAAGATTTTTCTTTACCGGAGGAGAGCCGCTGACCGCCGCGCAAGGGGGTTTTCGGGTATTTACACTTTTAATCCCCGGCGTGTATTATAATTTTTAATATCTGAGCTTGTTTCGTTTCAAAACCAGGTTAAAAGCCCGGTTTTTCCGTTACATCTCAAGAGGCTGTTTCAAAAAGATTTTGGAACGGCCTCAACCGATTGAAATTTCAGGAGGAAAGAATGAAAAGGATGTTAATTGCCGCATCGTTTCTGGCCCTGCTTATTGCCGCGGCGTGCAGCAAGGGGACGGCCGGACAGGCGCAGGAAAAAGCTCCGGACGGACTCAAAATATGTATTGTAACCGGTTCGGGTGTAGACGACGGCTCCTTCGGCGAAGACTGCTATAACGGCATATTGGCCTTTACAAAGAACAATCCCGAAGCAACGGTCGCCACGGTCAAGGAACCCGACATCAGCAAGGAGATGCAGGCGGTTGAGGATGTAATCGCCGATTATGATGTTCTGGTGCTGCCCGGATTCCAGTTCGCCCCGGTGGGCCAGCTTGCCATTGACAACCCCGATAAAAAGGTGATCCTTGTGGACAGCGCCCCGACCGATGCAAGCGGCGCCGAGGTGGAACTTCCCAATGTATATTCCATGGTCTTCCACGAGGAAGAAAGCGGCTTTTTTGCCGGAGTAGCGGCGGCCCTTGAAACCAAAACCGGCAAGGTCGCCGTTGTGAACGGCCTTGCGTTCCCTTCCAACGTAAACTATCAGTACGGATTTATGTCGGGGGTTAATTATTCCAACAAGTATTTTGGAAGCGGCGCCCGGATAGTTGAACTGCCCTCTTACGCCGGCACGGATCTTACCGGTAAAAACGTAGGGGGCAATTACATAGGCGGCTTTACCGATGAAGCGGGCGGCAAGGTGGTGGGCCAGAACCTTATCAACCAGGGCGTCGACGTGCTCTTTGTGGCCGCGGGCGCTTCGGGCCTGGGCGTGTTTACCGCGGCCAAGGAAGCCTCGAACGTGTACCTTATCGGCGTGGACACCGATCAGTACAAGGACGGTTTCAAGGGCCAGGAAAACATCATGCTTACCTCCGCCGTAAAGGTTATGCACAGCAACGTTACCAGGCAGCTTCAGGCGGTAAAGGACGGAACCTTCCAGGGGAAAAACGACGTGCTCGGCTCTTCCACCGATTCAACCGGCTACATCAGCGCCGAAGGAAGGCACAGGCTTCAGGCGGACACGCTTGCGCGTATGCAGGAAACCTATGATTTGGTAAAAGGCGGAAAGATAGTTCCCGCAGCCAACTTTAACGGCCACACGCCGCTCGATTTCCCCGGGCTTTAATTTTGCCGGCAGGGGAGAATTGTTGTGGGTGACGGCTATATTGTCGAGATGAGGCACATCACAAAAAAATTCCCCGGGATTATTGCCAATGACGATATATCGGTAGGGATAAAACGGGGGGAGATTTTTGCTTTTCTCGGAGAGAACGGCGCGGGAAAATCGACCCTCATGAGCATGCTGTTCGGCATGTACGAACCGGACGGCGGCGAAATCTACGTCCGCGGGCGGAAGGTGAGCCTTCCGTCGTCCAGCGCCGCGGCGGCCCTCAATATAGGCATGGTGCACCAGCATTTCAACCTGGTGCACAATTACACCATCGCGGAAAACATAGTGCTGGGCATAGAGCCGCAAAAAAAGGCGCTGGGTTTTATTCCCTGCGTCGATATAAAAACAGCGGAAAAGCGCATACTGGATCTTTCCCGTTCCTACGGTCTTGAAGTTGATCCAACCCGGCGCATCGAAGAGGTAAATGTTTCAATCCAGCAGCGTGTTGAAATTCTCAAGATGCTTTACCGTGAAGCGGAGATACTTATCTTTGACGAGCCGAGCGCGGTGCTCACCCCGCAGGAGATTGAGTTTTTGCTCAGGATCATGCGGGAACTTCGGGACAAGGGAAAGACGATTATTCTTATCACCCATAAACTTGAAGAAATAAAACGCATCGCCGACCGTCTTGCGATACTGCGCAGGGGAAAGCTGGTAAAGGTAATGGGCGTCGGGGACGCTTCCCCCCAGGAGATGGCCAACCTCATGGTGGGCCGTGAGGTGATGCTTGAATATGAAAAAAAACCTCCGCGGTACCGGGACGTCATTCTGGAAGTCGAGGGGCTTACCGTCCGCAACGAACACCGTTTTGAAACGGTCAGGCGTGTTTCGTTTTCGATACGCGGCGGGGAAATATTCGCCGTCGCGGGCGTTTCCGGAAACGGGCAGGTGGAAATAGCCGACGCCGTCGCGGGGCTTGTACAGCCGTACCGCGGGGCCATAAAGCTTAAAGGCCGCGACATTACGGCGGAGAGCGTCAGAAAAAGGACGAACCTCGGTATTTCCTATATTCCTGAAGACAGGCAGAAGTACGGCCTGATACTGGATTTCAGGCTGGCGGAAAACCTCGCCGTCAGGCGCTATTACCTCCCTCCCTTTTCCAAACGGGGAATACTGCGTAATGAAGCGTTCCGTACTTTTGCCGGCGATCTTATCAGCCGTTTCGACATACGGAGCGGGCAGGGGGCGGAAACCATCACGCGGTCCATGAGCGGGGGAAACCAGCAGAAGGCCATTGTGGCGCGGGAAATATCCCTTGATTCCGACCTCATGATCTTTGTCCAGCCGACGCGGGGTCTTGACATAGGGGCCATTGAATATATACGGAAGCAGATACTTGAAGAACGGGACAGGGGGAAGGCCGTACTGCTTATCTCCCTTGATCTTGATGAGATCATGAGCCTTGCCGATACCATCGGGGTTATTTTCAACGGGGAGCTTCTTAAAGTTTCTCCGGCGGAGGAACTCAGCGCCAGCGAGGTCGGCTATTACATGACGGGGATGCGCGCGTGAGAACCGGAAGAACTTCGCCCCGCGCCGCGGCTTTGCGGCGCGGCCTTTCGCGGCGCTTAACGGTTCCCTTTCTGAAACTTTTGGCGGAGGATAAAACCAGCCCCTTTGTCGTCCCGCTGTTTTCAATTGTTCTTTCCCTGACGACAGCCTCTCTCCTGCTTGCCGCCCTGGGAAAGAACCCCCTTGTCGCCTTTGCCGCCTTTCTCCGCGGTTCGGGCTTCATGCCGCGGCCTTCATACGCGGGCGGGCAGAATTTGTTCACCGATTTTCTTTCGTTTCTCGGCATTCTTGCCCCCATGCTTCTCGGCGCCCTTGGGGTCATTGTGGCGATGAAGGCGGGAATGTTTAACATAGGGGCCGCGGGGCAGATGCTCGCCGCGGGCTTCATCGCGACGGTGTTTGTCGGCTATACGGACCTGCCGTCGTTCATTGCGCGCCCGCTGGTTATACTGACAGGCGCCGCCGCCGGTTTCCTTATGGGCGCCGTTGTGGGATATTTGAAATATAAATTTAACATTCACGAAGTAGTTTCGACCATTATGTTTAATTATATTGTCAGTTACGTTACCGGTTTTTATATAAATACATACTATGTGGATATTCATACCCGTAATTCCATTGTCTGCAGCGCCGCTTCGCGCCTTACCATTACGGGAATCACGCTGGGACGCCTGCGGCTTACCCTGCCGCTGGGGATGCTCATTGCCGCCGCCGCCGTGCTGATCGTCCGTTTTCTGCTTGACAGGACCACCTTCGGATTTGAACTTAAAGCCGTCGGGCTTAACCGCCATGCCGCCCAGTACGCGGGTATAAGGGAAGGCCGGTGCATGGTTTTGGGCATGGCCCTTTCCGGGCTTTTTGCGGGCCTCGCGGGCGTCACCTATTACCTGGGGTACTTTAACACGATAGTGCCCAAATCCCTCGCAAGCCTGGGTTACGACGCCATTGCCGTTTCGCTCCTGGCCAATTCAGGCCCCGTGGGATCCGTGTTTGCCTCTGTTCTTGTTACGATCTTCCAGAAGGGAAGCGTATACATGAGTTCCATCGCCGGCGTTCCCAAGGAGATCGCCCTGGTGATCACGGGGATTCTGCTGCTCTTTGCCGCGTGCGGCGCCTACGCCCGCTGCCTGGCGCAGGGGGAATTGGAGAAAAGGAAAAGTTATGGACATGATTCTGATTGACGGCCTCTCCTTCGCGCTGCCACTGCTCATCATGGCTGTGGGGGGCGTCTTCTGCGAGCGGAGCGGGGTGACGATGCTGGCCCTGGAAGGCCTCCAGGGCTTTGGCGCTTTTACCGGATCCGCCGCGGTGATCCTCTGCGGCCTGCGCTGGGGGGCGAACACCCCCTGGTTCATCTATATCGCCATGGCCGCTTCCATGGCGGGGGGCCTCCTCTTTTCGCTCATACACGCGGCCCTCTGCGTAAAATTCCGGGCGCAGCAGGTGATCAGCGGCATCGCCGTCAATACCCTTGCCATGGCGCTGACGACTTTTCTTACCAGCGTGGTAAACGGGATCATCACCGGCGAGCCTTCGAACAAATTCCAGATCGGCGTTTCCATGCGTTTCACCGTGCCCGTCCTGTCGAAGATTCCCGTTCTGGGCGGGCTTTTCAAAAACATGTACCCCTTTGAGATCGTCATTCTTGTGTTAACGCTTGCGGCGTGGTACGTGCTTTACAAAACACGGTTCGGCCTCAGGCTCCGTTCATGCGGAGAGAACCCCCGCAGCCTTGACGCCGCGGGCGGGAATGTGGCAAAGACCAGATGGCTTGCCGTGATAATATGCGGCGCCTTTTCGGGCCTGGGCGGCATGTTTTTTGCCTATTCCATTTCCGCCACGTTCTCCACCACCATTTACATGGGCTACGGGTACCTCGCCATCGCCGCGCTTATCTTTGGCAACTGGAAGATACTTCCTACATTTGCGGTGTGCCTCTTCTTCGGTTTTGCGAAATCGGCGGGCTACCAGTTCTGCCTTTTTCTGGGCATGCCGGGAAATTATTCGGATCTGCTCATGGTGCTGCCCTATGTGCTTACCCTGCTGCTTTTGATCTTCTTTTCCAGCCACAACCATCCTCCGCGGGCGGCGGGGGAATTTTTTGACAAGGGAAAAAGGTAACGATGAAACCACCGGAATTGGCGGTTTATTTTTGGGGATCTTCTGAAGGCCGCGCTTTCCGGAAGCCCCGTATCAAGGAGTGCTTATGTCAATACACATCGCCGCAAAACCCGGAGAAATTGCCGACGCTGTTCTGCTTCCCGGCGATCCCCTGAGGGCCAAATTCGTCGCTGAAACTTTTTTGGAAAATCCTTTTCAGTATACCGCCGTCCGGAATATTTTCGGGTACACGGGCGTCTACAAGGGGAAAAAAGTTTCGGTGCAGGGAACGGGAATGGGCATTCCCTCAATATCCATTTATCTTAATGAACTGTACAGGGATTACGGCGTCAAGCGGGCTATACGCATCGGAACCGCCGGCGCCCTTCAGAAAGAAATCGCGCTGCGCGACATGGTTATCGCCATGTCTTCATGCACCGATTCGGGGGCCAACCTGATCCGTTTCAACGGAAGGAGTTTTGCCCCCACCGCCACCTTCAGCCTTCTTAAAACCGCCTACGACGCCGCGGTGTCCAGAGGATGGCAGCCCAGGGTCGGCTCCGTTATTTCGTCGGATATGTTCTATACGGAAAATCCCGATGAATGGAAGATGTGGGCAAAATACGGCTGCCTTGCCGTTGAGATGGAATCCGCCGAATTGTACACGCTGGCGGCCAAGTACGGAAGGGAAGCCGTGGCCCTGCTCACCATTTCCGATCATCTTGTTACCCATGAGGAAACCACCGTCGAGGAAAGGCAGAAAACCTTTACCCGGATGATGGAAGTGGCCCTGGACGCCGCGGTTTCCTGAACGGGTATAAAAGCATGAAACCGGTTCTTGTCCGCGGCGCGGCGGCGGTTGTTACCTGCGACGGCAATGATACTGTTCTTAAAGACGCGGATATTTTCATCGAGGACGGAAAAATCACGTCCATAGGCGCGGCCGGAACGGACTGCGGAACGGACTGCGATATTATTGACGCCTCGGGAAAATTCGTGTATCCGGGGCTGGTCAACACCCACCATCACTTTTTTCAAACTTTTGTCCGAAATCTTCCCGCCATTAATTATCCGGGCGTCACCCTGATCGAATGGCTGGACAGGATTTACCGGATCTTCAAGGAAATTGATTCCGATGTAATTTATTATTCATCGCTTACCGCAATGGCGGATCTTCTCAAGCACGGCTGCACCACCGCTTTTGATCATCAATACTGTTATACCAGAAAAACCGGAACGTCTCCGGTGGACAGGCAGATGGAAGCGGCGGAACTTCTGGGGATACGCTATCATGCCGGCCGGGGCTGCAATACGCTGCCCCGCGAAGAGGGGAGTACGATCCCCGATGAGATGCGGGAAACGACGGGCGAATTTATAAAGGACTGTGAAAGGCTTATTGCGGCCTATCATGATCCCGGCCCCTTTGCGATGTCCCGCATCGTGGTCGCCCCCTGCCAGCCGGTGAACTGTTATCCTGAAACCTTTATTGAATCCGCCGCGCTGGCGCGGGACAGGGGAGTGCGGCTGCATACGCACCTTGCGGAAGGCGAGACGGCCCTTATGCGGCGGCGCTGGGGAAAGCGCACCCTTGCCTGGGCCGGCGGCGTCGGTTTCCTTGGGCCGGATCTCTGGATCGCCCATGGCTGGGAGCTTAACCGTGATGAATACGCGGTGATGGCCGAAACGGGGACGGGCCTTGCCCATTGTCCCGCTCCGGCGGTGCTGGGCGGCTGTCCCATCATTGATATGCCCGCCATGACGAAGGCCGGCATGACCATAGGGCTTGGCTGCGACGGTTCGGCTACCAACGATTCTTCAAACCTGCTGGATACCCTGCGCACGGCCTATCTTATGCAGTGTTTCTACGCCAAAGAGCGGGGCGGCGCGCCGGCTCCCTACGATCTTTTGAAAATGGCCACGGTTAACGGCGCGAAAATTCTCGGCTGCGAAAAACTCGGTTCACTTGAGGCGGGCAACGGCGCCGATCTCTTTATGGTAGACGCCGAAGCGCTGGAGCTTGCGGGGACGCTGCACGACCCCGCGAGCCTCCTGGCCCATGTGGGAGTTACGGGGCCTGTATGGCTGACCATGGTAAACGGAAAAGTTGTATGGCGTGAAGGGCGCCTTGCCGGCGTTGATGATGAAAAAGCCCTGGCGGCAAAGGCCGATTCGGTCTGCGGCAGGGCGCTGCGCGATTTATTTCCGGCGGTGTTCTCGTGACACGGATCCTGAACGGCCGCCCCTTGATGCCGCGGCGGGCCCGCGTGAAGCGTAAGCCTATGGCTTTTCCGGCCGTCTTTTGATATGGAACCTGAAGATGCGGACGCCGTCCTTCTTGCCTCCGGTTTTTCCCGCCGTTTCGGAAATAAAGACAAGCTCCTCGCCGATTTCCGGGGAAAAGCCCTCGCCCGGCATACCCTTGATCTGGTTTCAGGCCTTGGCTGTTTCAGGGGGATCTTTTTTGTCGCCGCCGCCGAAGGCGTGATCAATCTTGCATCGGGCCTCCCTGTTACGATCGTCCGCAACAAACATCCCGAACGGGGCATGCGGGAAAGCGTGCGCCTGGGCCTTGAGGCGGCCGGGAATTCCGGGTATTACATGTTTTTTCCCTGCGATCAGCCGCTGCTTGACGCCGGAACGGTCATGCGCATCCTTGAAGCGCGAAAACCGGATTGTATTGTGGAACCCCGCCGCGGCGGGAAACCGGGAAACCCCTGCGTTTTTTCCGCCGCCTTCCGCGCCGAGCTGCTTTCCCTGGAGGAAGGGGGACGTCCCCGGGACGTAAAGGCAAGGCATCCGGAGGCTCTTGTGCCGGTTGAAATTCCCGATCCCCTCGCGCTTGCGGATATAGATGACGGGGAAACTTTACGGTATATTTCTATGAAAGGGGGTTTTTATGCCGCGGAATAATCTTAACGCAAAGGACGCCGTGCTTTCGGCGCGGAAAAATGAAACGGTGGTTCCGGCTTTCAATATTCCCTATCTTCCCATGGTGGAGCCTGTCGCGTCCGCCGTCGCCGATGAAAAAATCATCGCGATTATCCATGTTGCAAGGGTCGAGTGGGAAAAATTTTCCGCGGGGAGCCTTGAGGACGTCGCGAAGGAATACTTCAAATATGAGAAGCCCGGCCTCACGCTCCTGGGGCTGGATCATGTGCCCGTCGTCGATGAGGACGGGAAGCGCGTTGACTACATGCCCATTCTGCGGAGGGCTGTTGACGCGGGTTATCAATCCGTCATGCTGGACGGCTCCCGTCTTTCCCTTGAGGAAAACATCGCCGCCACGGCGGAGGCCGCCGATCTGGCCCATGGATCAGGCCTTGCCTGCGAAGGAGAACTGGGGGCCGTCATGGGGCACGAAAGCGGCCCCATAAAACCATACGAGGAGATCTTCAGCTCAAGGCTGGGCTTTACCGATCTTGATGAAGCAAAACGGTTCGCGCGGGAATCACGGTGCGACTGGATGTCCGTAGCGGTGGGGAACATTCACGGCGCCGTGGCGGAAGCGACGCGCCGTCAGAAAAAGCCCGAAGCGCGGCTTGATGTGGATCATATCGCCGCCCTGTACAAGGCGGCCGGAATTCCCCTTGTGCTGCACGGCGGCAGCGGCATACAGATCGGCTATATCAAAAAAGGAATACAGGCCGGCATCGCCAAGATAAACATAGGAACGGAAATCAGGCAGGCCTACGAAAATTCCCTTGACGCGGGACAATCCGCGGCAAGGGAGGCCGTTTACAACAAGGTGCGGGAACTTATAAGAAACATAGTCCAAACCCCCGGAGGCCCCGATTGAACAGCCCGATGTGCGCGATCAGGCGAAAGGATTCTCCGTTGTGTAAAGCATTCCCGCCGGCCGGTTGAAAGCGACGTCGGGCACCCCGAAGTAATCAAAAACGGTGAAGATCGCCTTGCCGTACTTTCCGAAAGCCACAGCCCCGTGGTGGGGATAGTGCTTCGCGATAAGCACATGCCTGTAGAAGCGCCCCATTTCGGGGATGGCGAAAACGCCGATGCCGCCGAATGATTTGGTGGCGACGGGGAGCACCTCGCCCTGGGCAATGTAGCCCTGGAGGCTTCCGTCGGGATTGCCGTGGAGGCGGTAAAAGGTGATGTCCCCGGGGGCTATGTCGCCTTCCAGCGTGCCGCGGGTAACGTCGGGCTTGCCGCCTTTTTCAATAGTTCTGTTTTGTATAAGCTGGAATTTCAAGGCGGTGTTTTTTTCCTTCTTCAGCTTGCATATCGGAGTGTTCCCGCAGTGGAAGCCCATGAACACATCCCGGCTTGAGTATTTTTTATATTTGGGCTTAATGTCCTTGTCGTAAATATCGGCGGGAACGGAATTGTTGATGTCAAGCAGGGTGACGGAGTCCGCGCTGACGCAGGCGCCTATGTATTCGCTTAACGCGCCGTAAATATCAACTTCGCAGCTTACCGGAATTCCCCGTGAGGCAAGGCGGCTGTTGACATAGCAGGGGACAAAGCCGAATTCGGTGGGGAAGGCGGGCCAGCACTTGTCGGCGAATGCGGCGTAGCTGCGCGCGCCTTTGTGTTCTTCCGCCCAGTCAAGGAGCGTAATCTCAAACTGGGCCAGCCGGGCAAGGAAATCAGGATACTGGTTTCCGCCGCCAAGTTCCGCAGCCATATCTTTTACCACCGCCGCGATACGCTTGTCGTCCTTGTGCCTGCGGAAGGAAACAAGAAGATCAAGTTCCGAATTTTCTTCAATCTCAACGCCTATGTCGTAAAGCCCCTTGATGGGCGCGTTACAGGCAAAGAAATCCTGGGGCCTCGGGCCGAAGGTGATGAGCTTGAGTCCGGCCACGCCTATAATCGCCCGCGCGACGGGAATAAAATCCGCAATCATGCCGGCAATGTCCTTGTCCGTGCCCACGGGGTATTCGGGGATCACCGCCTTGAGTTTGCGGAGGCCGAGGTTGTAGGAACAGTTGAGCATTCCGCAGTATGCGTCGCCCCGCCCGTTGATAAGGTCCTTCCCCGTTTCCTCCGCCGCCGCGGCGAACATCACCGGCCCGTCAAAGAAACGGGCGATGAGCGTCTCGGGCGTTTCAGGGCCGAAATTCCCCAGAAAGACCACAAGGGCGTTGCAATGCCCCTTTTTTGCCTCTTCCACCGCCTTTACCGCATCTTTCTCATTTTCTACGGTTGTTTT
>JAITJV010000001.1 GCA_031278755.1 Treponema sp.
TGCCGCCTCCCAGGGGGTTCATCACCACGGCCCCCAGTTTCTTCGCCCTGATGGCGTCAAAGGCCGCCTCCCGGGTCCGAAAATTATAGGCCGAATAGCCAAAAAGGACCCCCTCAAAGACCCCTTCCGAAAGAAGCTCCCGGTTTTCGTCCTTCACCAGGTGGCTTGATACGCAGATATGCCTGATGAGCCCCTCCTCTTTCAGCTTTCTGAAGGTGTCAAGGACGCCGTCTTTTTTCCGCTGCCGCCAGTTTTCGAGGCTGGTGATGCACCAAATATGGTAGAAATCAATGGCCGGAACATCCAGCCGCCGGAGCTGGGCCTCGATTTCGGCCCGTATGGCCTTTTCGCCGGAGGCAAAGGTCTTGGTGGCCACATAGTAGGGCAGCTTCCGCCGCCGCAGTTCCGCGAAACCCCTGCCGTAAAGGGTCTCGCTTTTGGTCTCAAAATAACCGGGGGCGGTATCGAAGTAATTGATTCCCCCTTCCGCGGCGGCGGCCATCATGCGGACACATTCCCCGTGGTCATCGATGTCCCTGAAACGCATCCCCCCAAAGCCCAGGAGGGAAACCTTTTTTCCCGTGCTGCCGTAATCCCTGTAAATCATGATAAACCTCCGGACTATTGTCTGTCCTAAAACCGACCGGGTTTTGGAACAACTCTACCATATCATAAAGAAAATCAAGGATTAAAAACAGAGGGAAACGCCAATCGCGTTTCCCCCATGTATTTGCGCATTTCATTGCGAATATAACGTTAAAGCAGCACCGGTTTATTCTCGATTGAATAAATCAGTGCTTCCATATCACACAAATATATTGAAAATTGTCTTAAAAGGATGTTCCCTGAAACCCCTGCCCATATCATGTTTGACAACGGATCCCAATCCCTCTGATTTGATCCTTTTCCGGTTTTTGAGAAGATAGTGGCCGCCCTGCACCACCTTTACGCCGGCATAAACAGGAAGCGCTATCCTGGAAGCGGCATAACCTGCAACGTGGGCCGCAGCCGGAATACTTCTGCTTAATTCTACTCCCAAACGGGACAGGAGTTTCGTAACCTGTATGCCTGAACGAACCCCTTCTGTTGCTATAACCGCGCCGCCGGCTATTGTACTCTTTTTCATTCGTTTCCTCCAAAAAGTGTTACAGGCTCTTAAGAACCTTTTATATTCTTACTTGAGGCTGTTTCAAAACCAACCGGGTTTTGGAACAAGCTCGCTTTATAATAGCGGTTAAAATATGGAAACTTAACAGTTTTCAGGAATTGTTTTTTAAAAACGCCTGAATCCGGGGAACGACAGTTTCGCGGAACGAAGCAAGGTCGCGGCTTGCGGCCTGTTCGCTCCTGCCATACAGCGCGGCGACTTCTTTTTGAGCGGGCGGTTTTTCCGCATTCCGGTATTTATCAAGAAAATCATAGTCTATCCAGGCGTACTTTTTCTGCGGGAGGTCAAGGGCGGCCAGCACGTCAAAACACCTGAGCGTCCAAAGGGCGCGGAGCCAGGGTTGGATTCTTTTTTGCCTTTCCAGAAAAGCCTCTTCAATGGTTTCAAAAAACAACCGGAAAATTTCTTTTTCTTCTTCTTTTTTTTCAAGTGTTTCCGCGGGGACAGGTATAACGTAATGATATTCATTAACAAAGTCCGCCGTCATGTCAAATATTGTTGACGGCTTTTTCTCCTCCGGGTTGTGAAGAGTATCACCTGAAACAGGCTTACGGGCGTTTGGTCTGTTTGAACAATCCTCTTTTTCTTCTTTACGCTTTAATTCTTTCGCGAGAAACCGTTTGCAGCCGGCGTTAAAGAAATGTAAAAAAGAATCTCCTTTGTTTGGATCGAAAAGACGAATACTGCTTTCTATGGCTTTCCACACTTCTTCACCGTAGTCCTGATATGTTTTGCTTTTATGATTTCCGGGATGCAGCGGGCGATCCTTGCAATATTCCCACAGATCGTTCACCAGCGCGGTTTTCGCCGTAGCGCGGGCAGACCAATTTTCCCCGGGGATGCTGAAAAAAGGCGAGTTGTTAATGGCCTCTTCCAGCTCCGTTCTGTTTTTCCGCAAGGCCGCCTCCTGCCCCGCGGCGTCTTAGGACGCCTGCTGCACTTGTAGATTTTTTGCATAGTATGCAAAAAATATCCGGTTATTGGGTTCCTTATGCAGTTTGCATGGTATCAAAATTCACTTTCGTGAATTTTGATACCATTTTGCTCCAAAGCGCAACAAGCTGCTAGAGGGCGAAAAAATCTTCGAGCATTTTTCCGGCGGTCTGGGGCTTCTGTCCTTCCATTGCGCCGATGAGTTTTTGCAGGTAATAGACCGCCGTGATGTCGTAAATGACCGGATCGGCAGGCGGCATCGCGGCCCAATTCAGGCTGCTGTAGAGCAGGTATAAAAGCGACGCGCCTTTGAACATCTCCGCGAAATTGACCGCGCAAAGCAGCGCGAAGGGAAACGGTTTTCCCCCAAAGGTAAAGTCGGCGATAATTTCCGCATTCTCCCCGACGGCCCTGATAAGGCCGTTGGTCAGTTTGTCCAACTCCCCCTTGACAGGCTCGTTATTGGCTTCGACGATCTCTTCAATTACGCGGATTTCCTTTCCGGCGGTCACCTGGCCGAATTCCTCCCGGAATAACCGGGCGTTCTCAAAGCCCTGATCCGCGCCGCCCCTGGCGACCACAAACAGCAGTTTTACCCGCTCTTGGGGCTCCAGTATGCGGGCCAAAACGCCGTTCACCCCGAATATCACTTCGCCTGAGTATTCAATATCGCTATTTCCCCGCACCGGATAGCGGAACTTGTACAATTCCTTCCTCATCCTCATGGGCATGGTAACTATGACGGTTTTCATTTCAATTCCTCCCTGGCAGCTTCCTGCTTCCTGTTATATAGTGTCTGTCCACAAAGCCGGTTACTGTACGAAACTTTGTTTCG
>JAITJV010000005.1 GCA_031278755.1 Treponema sp.
ACACGCGCGCTGCAGGCCGATTTTCTGCTGCTTCTGACTGCCGCCATTTGGGGTTTCGGATTTGTCGCCCAGCGTTCCGGCATGGAATATACAGGGCCTTTCACCTACAATGCGATACGCTTTCTGCTTGGAAGCCTTTTCCTTCTTCCCCTCATACTGTGGCGGGGAAAAAAACAGGGAAAAAACGAAAACGGCAAAAAGACCCTTCCCTATGCGTTCGCCGCGGGAAGCTGCCTGTTCATAGCCGTTATTCTGCAGCAAATAGGGATCATGTTTACCACCGTGGGCAACGCGGGATTCATCACGAGCCTTTATGTCGTCCTTACCCCCATTTTCGGCATATTCCTCGGAAAGAAAACAGGCGTTCCAACCTGGGTGGGAACGGTCTTTACCCTGGCGGGACTGTACTTTCTCAGCGCCGCGGGAGTCGGCGGCATTAACCCGGGAGACGCCATCACCATTGTAAGCGCGGCGTTCTGGGCCTGCCATGTACTGATCATTGACCGCTTCGTACAATTTATTGATCCGGTAAAACTTTCAGCCGGGCAGTTTGCATGGTGTTCTTTCTACGCTTTGATCGGGGCGCTTTTCATAGAGCCGCACTTCAAGTCATGGGCCGCCCTTGTTTTTCCCGCCTGCGAAGTCCAGCCCTGGCGCACCCTTCCGGCCCTTGTATCTTCTCTTGCGGAAGGCTCTTTTACATTCGGCAGCTTCATGCAGGGCGCCGTACCCATACTCTACGGGGGCCTGGGATCCGTGGGAGTTGCCTACACCCTCCAGGTGGTGGCGCAGAAGAACGCCCCGCCCGCACATGCGACAATCATCCTCTGCCTTGAAAGCCCTTTCGCCGCATTCGGCGGGATCATCATACTCAGAGAAAAACCCGGCGCTTTTACCTTTCTGGGTTTCGGCCTCATGCTCTGCGGCATGCTGATTTCCCAGTGGGAAATTATCATCGCGGGCAGGGAAAAGATCGTCAAAACATGAACACGGCGCCCCTCCAAATATCAGGGTTGTCCGGAAACTTCGGTTTCCGGACAAGTTCCGCCAAAAAGGGCTGGCGCCTAAAGCCCTCCGGATTTTAACCGCCGCCGACCAGAAGTCGGCGGCTGACCGCTGGTCGGTAAACAACCAACGGTATTATTGAACAGGTCCGTTGAAGAGCCGCCTCGTTTCGCGGCAATATTCGAAAACCTTGAGGCTTTACCAAAACTTCAGTTCTTGGGAAAGCAACCTTAGATTTAGAGGGAAAAGCGGACTTTTGGCCGCTTTTCCTAAAGCCATTCACAAAACCAACCGGGTTTCGGGAACAGCTCCCTTTACATGAAAAATTCAAGAGGTGCAACATAAAACCGGCAAAGCAAAAGAAGCAGTCTATTAAATAGTGTCTGTCTATAATGTAGACACATTATAGACAGACACTAAATATTAAGGTTTATATTCTTCTTTACACTTTTTGTAATTGTCATCTGTTCGGTGATCAGCTTTGTTTTCATACGCCAAACGGCGGAAGTAGCCACAAGGCTTTTTTCCGAACAGGGGGTGCCCATGGTACGAAAGACCTCGACGCTTATAGACGGAGATAAATTCCAGGCGCTCGCTCAAAGCCTTGACGAAAATGATCCCTGGTATGAGGAAACCCGCGTCAAAATATTTGCAAATGAGCCTCCGCGGAGCAGATCTCCGCGGTATCCTAAGCGTTGCATTAGTTCGATCGGAGGCTCGTTCGATAGGAAATTTATTATACCCTCCCCCGCGCAGGCGGGTTCTTGGTTTAATACCAACATTTTGTAAGCGTTGCGTCATTTGAACCGGAGCAGATCTCCGGGGTATTAACCAGACTTTCGAATAAAAGAACTCTCGGGCGCCAAATACCTGTACACCATGGCGGCCGTTCCCAATCCTCCCCCCGAACCCGGAATTTATTATCAGTACATTATAGACGGCAGCGCGTCTCCTGACGACGAGGAAAATTTTTCCCCCCTCGGATCACAGGAAGACGTGTCCGAATATGATTCGGCGTTTTTCAGACTCCTGAAAACAAAACAGGAAGAAGTAAGTGAAATCGTCTGGCAGGAAGGCTGGGGCTGGGTTCTTTCAGTCTATTCCCCCATTCTCAATTCCCGGGGCGATCTCGCGGGAATTATAGGCTGTGATTTTAACGCGGGAGAACTTCACGCGGCCATAATAAATCAGATGATAGAGGGCATTGTTCTTTCGATAAGTTTTATCCTGGCGGGGCTTCTTCTGGAATTTATATTCCTCAGGATGATATTCATTCCCCTGCAAAAAGCCGGCGCTTCCATGGAAGAAATCGCCGCGGGCGAAGGAGACCTTACCGCCGCCATTCCCGCAATCACAAAGCCGGCGAAATAAAAAAAACATCGAACGCCGTTCTGGAAGTTGCAGAGCGAAACGGGGACAACGCCCGGGATATGCCCGCTATTGTGGAACGTTTCCGCATTTAGCCGCGGCGGCCCCGGGATCACCTTTTCTTCAGCAAAACCCTGAACGCCGAAACGCCCAAAAACGCCGTTCCCGCGATGATCACGGTTACGGCTCCTACCGGAACATCAAAGACCCAGCCTGCGGCAAGGCCCACCGCCGAAAAAAAGGCGGAAAAAACCGAACTCAAGATCATCATGCCCCCGAGGCTTCGTGAAAAGACGGCTGAACAGCCTGCCGGAAGGGTAAGCATGGCGATAACCATGACTATCCCGACAAAGGTCTGGAGCAGCACTATGGCGCACGCGGTAACGCCGAGGAGGACGAGAAACACCGCGTTAACGGAAACCTTCCTGACCCTGGCGAATTCGCCGTCAAAGGAAGAAGCTTCTATCTGCGGATAGAAGCGCAGGGCAAGAAAAGCCACAAGGGCGTCAAGTATCCCCATGAGATAAAGGTCCCGGCCCGAAATAAGCAGTATGTTTCCGAAAAGATAGGCCTGCGGATCGGTATAACCCGGCGTCTTTGCCATAAAAAGAACGCCAATGCTCATGCCTATGGCCCAGATCGCGTTGATCACCGTTTCTTCCCGCTGTTTTGCCTTCAGGGAGACAATTCCTATGACAAGCGCCGCCGCAAGGGCGAAGATCACGGCCCCCGCGACGGGAGGAAAGCCGGGCAGTATTCCCGCGGCGGAAAAATAAAGGGCCATGCCTATGCCGCCCAGCACCGCGTGGGAAACAGCCCCGGCAAGGCTTCCTATGCGCCGCACCGTTACCACGGCCCCCAGGATTCCAAAGAGCAGCGACGAAAGGATCCCGGCAAGAAAAGCATTCCGTATAAAGGGCATATCCGGGTTAAAGAAGACCGCAATAAATTCTTTCATGAACGGAC
This sequence comes from Treponema sp., assembly GCA_031278755.1. Taxonomy (GTDB): domain Bacteria; phylum Spirochaetota; class Spirochaetia; order Treponematales; family Breznakiellaceae; genus JAIROE01. The sequence continues at coordinate 3,340 of JAITJV010000005.1, forward strand.
TTCCTCTCCGCCGCAGCAGTCGTCGGCGGGAATGCCGTTGTCGTGGATCACCCGGGAACCGCCGCGCGCATCCGCCTCGGTGCGGTGCTGGACTATCCGGTAACGCGGCTCCCGTCCGTCCCCCAGGCAGAGAACGCGGCCGGTAAGGGGCGAAACAAAATCCGTATCGTGAGTCACAATGAGTACGGTGGTTTTCCCTTTCAGCTTCCCCAGGATTTCAAAAAGCCGTTCTTCGCTCTCCCTGTCCATGTTGGCGGTCGGTTCGTCAAGGATAAGGATGTCAGGCTTTGCGGCAAGCGCGCGGGCGACAAGGACGCGCCGCCTCTGTCCCCCGGAAAGGGCCCCGTAGGCCCTGCCTGAAAGATCGGCAATCTCCGCCTGATCGAGGGCTTCATCCGCGGCGGCCCTGTCCTCCCGGACATACGGCCGGGAAGGCAGAAGCCGGCCCATGCGCACGACGTCCCTTACGGCGATGGGGAAGATGACATCGCCGGGAGGCTGCTGGGGAACATAACCGATCCGGGCGCCGAACAGATCGATGTTTCCCGCCGCCGGCGTTTCGAGTCCGAGGAGAAGTTTAAGCACCGTGGTCTTGCCCGATCCGTTGGGGCCGACAAGAGCGACGAATTCCCCCTGGTGTATATGAAAAGAGGCGTTTTCAAGCACTTTGACATTTCCGTAGGCAAAGGAAACCCCTTCAAACCTGAGGGCGATGCGCCTGTCCAGAGGATGAACGGGATAACCTGCATCCATATCCTGCTCCTTTGATTCGTGTTGAGGGTTTCATACCCCGCCCAGGGCCTTTTTCAGGGCGTCCCCCATGCGGCGTATATTGCCGATCCAGTCCGCGTCCAGCGGATCAAGCAAAATGATTTCCGCGCCGGCCGCTCCGGCGGCGGCGGCGGCGGCGCTAACCGGAAACTGGGACTGTACAAATATGGCCGCCGCCTTTTCCCGCTTTGCCTTTTCGATAAGGATGTTTAATTCCCTGGGCCCCGGCTCCTTCCCTCCTGTTTCCACCGCTTCCTGCTTTATGCCGAATTCATCCAGAAAATAACCGAAACTCGGATGGTAGACAAACACGCTCCTCCCGCGGAGGGGGGCAAGCTCCTCCCTGAGGCCGTCAAATACATCTTCAATATCCGCAACAAGATCGGCGTAATTTTCCCGGTAAAATTCAGCGTTATCCGGATCAATATCCACAAGAAGATCCCTGACATGGCCGGCGAGAATTTTCGCGGGCGCCTCCCCCAGCCAGGTATGGCGGTCTATGTTATGTTCCCCGCCGTCATCGGCGTCTTCCATCAGGCGGAACACAAGCCCCCGGGTTCCGTCAACAATACGAAGCCCGGGAAAAAGCGCTTCGATTTTTCCCCGCAGGGCGATTTCAAATTCGGTGCCGGAAAGAATCCAGGCCGCGGCCTCTCCAAGGCTTGCTATTTGTTTCGGCGCGGGTTCGTAATTATGCGGATTTTGACCCTGTCCGGCAAGAACCAGCGTCCGCGCCCTGTCTCCGGCTATGCGCGATACAAACCAGCTTTGGGGAAGTATGCTCACCGCGATCACGGGAATATCCCGCGAATCCGGCAAAGGCCCGCGGCGGCAGCTTTCAAAAAGAAAGCCAAAACAGGAAAGGAAAACGCACAAGGCAAGCAGACGCTTCAGGACGGAACGCACGGACGGAAAACACAACATCAGGCTGCCTTCTTTTTGTTTTTGCCCAAAAAGGTTCTGGCGGCGGCGATGACGACGCGGAACCAAAACGGCTCCATCCGCCTGCGTACCAGGGCAAGATTTTCAATGACGGGAAGATGCTGCGGGCAATGTTTTTCGCATTGCCCGCATTTTACGCAGAGGCCCGGGCTTCCCGTCTTTTCGGAAACCGCCGCAATACTCGTAACAAACTGTTTCATTCCCTCTATATATCCCATTGAAAAAGAAGCGTTATAGGCCGAAAAACTGGACGGAATATTAACCCCGCGCGGACAGGGCATACAGTAATTGCAGCCCGTACAGCGTATCCTGAAAGCGCGGTTCACCACTTCAAGGACCCGCCGGTAAAGATCGATATCCTCTCCGGTCAGCATGTCAGGACGGGCCCTGCAGGCCAGCGCAAGGTTTTCCTCAAGCTGGCGCATATCGCTCATCCCCGAAAGAAGAACCGCCGCTTCGCCATGGTTCCACACCCAGTTAAGGCCGCGGCCCGCGGGAGAAAGCGCCGGATCGGCTTTCCTGAAAAGGGCTTCCGCCGCGGGGGGAAGCGATGCGAGTTTTCCCCCAAGAAGAGGCTCCATAATAACTACGGGCATCTTCTTCGCCGCGGCCGCAAGGCCTGTACGGCCCGCCTGGAAGTTTTCATCGGAGTAGTTGTACTGAATCTGGGACATGTCCCAGTCATAATCATCTATAAGCTTCAGGAATTCGGGACAGCTTCCGTGAAAGGAAAATCCTACGCTCCGAATTTCCCCGGTTTTCTTTTTCCGCGCAATCCAGTCTTCAATTCCCCATGCCTTGAGTTTTTCCCAGATACCGGAGCCGGTAAGCATGTGCATAAGATAATAATCCGCGTAATCCGTGCGGAGCCGCCGGAGGGACATTCTGAAATAACGGTCAAAATCCGCCGGGCCTTTAAGCAAAACCACGGGAAGTTTGGTGGCAATAAACACCTTTTCCCGCACGCCGTTTTTTTCAAGAACGGCGCCCAGGGCCTCCTCGCTTCCCGGATATATAAAGGCGGTGTCAAAATAATTTACGCCGCCCTCGACGGAACGAAGTACAAGCTCTTCGGTTTTCTTCATGTCTACCATTCCGAAAATTCTGGGGAAACGCATGCAGCCGTAACCCAGCGCCGACAGGGCGTTGCCCGATTTTTTGTCCGTCCTGTACTGCATGGCTCCCCCGTTCTTCCGCCCGTAATCTTTACAAAAACTGTATGTTTGATATTATAAATGGAAAAGGGGGTTTTATGAAGACTACGCTGAATATAGAAGGAATGTCCTGCGAACACTGCGTCAGGCATGTTACCGAAGCCCTTGAGGGCATGGCGGGGGTTGCTTCCGCAAAAGTGAACCTGAAAAAAAAGAGCGCCCTTGTTAACCATAAGGAAACGGTAACTTTGGAAGCGATGAAGGCCGCCGTAGAGGAAGCCGGTTACACTATTAACTAGTGTCTGTCTATAATGTGTCTACATTATAGACAGACTCTAACTAGCGGGAAAGGCTTATCAAAACGAGCTTTTTAAAGTAGACTTGATACATGAAGCGTACAGTACTGTTTTTCACCGTCTTTTGCCTCCTCTTTCCGGCGCTCGGGGCGCAGCAATACAATTCGATTCCTCTTGACAGTGACGCCTACACCGTAATAGAGAGCGCCGTTCTCCGCGGCCGTCTAACGCAGCCGTCTTCGGCAAAGCCCTGGTCCCTTGCGGCGATCAGGGACATGCTTGTTGAAATTCGCAGCGCGGGAATTTCGCGGCAGGAAAGTGAAATAGTACAGGGGCTTCTGCAGTCCTTTGAACGCCAATACGGCCTGAGTTACGCCGACGGGCGCTACTATACCGAAAAATTCCTTTCAAACGGAACCCGTTTTTCTTTTGAAGGGGGCCTTAACTGGGAGAGCAATTTTTCCTTCAGGGTCCCCTCCCCCGCTTTCGGCAGCATCAATGTAGGAACCTTATATATCGCCGGAGATATGGGGAGTTATCTTTCCTGGAATTTCAATTTACTGGGCGGTTTTATGTACGTCGACCGGGATTTTCTTGGCATAAGGCCCAATCCGCCGTACATAGATACAAAATACGGAAGGCCGTCCAACCCCTACGGCGGGCCGCCGTACACAGACGACAACGGCCTCCCTATCACCCACGAGTATTATTATGATATTCCACAGCAGTCCTTTTCTTTTGTTTATTCCATACCGGCCTGGTTTCCCGGAACTTTTACCAAACGCTGGGAAGGAGCCGTATTTCCCCCTTCCGATCTGGGCGGCTACCATCCCTGGCCCGACAGATTCGCCTTTGGCTATGAGATCATCTCGGAAATAAACGCCGCTTTTTTTGAAAAGCGCCTGGAATTGCGCTTCGGCAGGATGAGGCGGGACTGGGGTCCCGGAAACGGGGAAAGCCTCGTCCTTAACGCCGCGGCCCGCCCCTTTGTAGCTTTTGAGGGAGGCGTCCGGGTAACAAACTGGCTGCATTTTTCCATTCTTACAGGCGGGCTTGAATATGTGAAAATATCAAACCAATGGATGGACGCCGATCCTTTTCAGAATTTATTTACTCTTACCATGCTGGAACTGGATCCGGGGAAATACGTTCATATTGATTTCGGCAGCGCCAATATATGGCCGAAAAGGTTCGACATCGGTTATATCTTTCCGGTCAACAGCAACTTCTTTTATCAAAACAACATAGGCGACTTTGACAACCTCGCCCTCTACGGGGATATTGAACTACGCCTGCCGGGAACGGGAAAGCTGTGGGGCAGCCTGTACCTTGACGAAGCCCGGCCCGACAAGGGCATAAAACAGCTTTTCCGCCTGGACCGGAACATGTACGCCATACAGGGGGGCGTAAAGGCCGACATTCCCTGGCTTCCCTTTGCGTCCCTTACCCTGAGGTACACCAAGATTGAACCTTACTGCTACACCCATGAATATACCGAAACGCCATGGACCCGCGTCCCCATGGACACCTCCTATGTAAACAACGGCGAATCCCTCGGATTTTACCTGCCGCCCAACAGCGACGAAGCGCTGATACGCTTTGAATCCATGCTGCTGGCGGGGACAAAAATCCATTTTCAGTATCAAATGATACGCCACGGGGCCGACTGGGGAAGCGGCCGGGTAGACGGCTCTTCTCTGGGGGACAAGATATACAAGGACGCCAACACGGAGAAAAACTTTCTTAAAGACGGCGTTTACGAGTGGAACCATGTATTCAAGATAGGCGGAACCTACAGCCTTAAAACCAGGAATATCCCCGTCTCGGTTTTCGCCGAAGCCGGCATAGTCGTTACACGCTTCACCAAGGGCGGGCAGACGGTTTTTGATCCGGCTACAGGCTATGTAATAAGGGAAGAAACGGACAACCTCCGGGGCCTCAAGGAAAACATCATCATT
>JAITJV010000031.1 GCA_031278755.1 Treponema sp.
TGTCGCTTAACTGGAAAGAGATAAACCTTGTTCTTTCTGAATTGGATTTGCCAGGTTTTCAGATTCAAAAGGCGGTGCAGAGCGCCTTTGACGTCCTTGCCCTGCGGCTTTACGGACGGGGGACGGCCAGGACCCTGCTTTTCTGCCTCAGGGCGGGGGCCGTGCGGCTTCACGAAACATTCAGGGCCGTACCCAAAAGCGACAAGCCCCTGCGGTTCGCGGAATTCCTCAATTCCCGCATAGTCAACGGCAGAATCGAAAGCGCGGAACAGCTTGGAGACAACCGCATCGTCCGCATCGTCGTCGGGCAGGGGGCGCGGCGGTACCGCCTTTACGCCCGGCTCTGGTCCAACGCGGCAAACATCATCGTTACGGACGAAGAGGGGATCATACTGGACGCCATGCGCCGCCTTCCCCGCCGGGGGGAAAAAAGCGGGGGCCGTTACACCCCGGAAGCCGGACAGGCGGCGGGTTCAACCGGAAAGAGCGGCTACGAAATCAGGGGCTTTCCCGGAAAGGAAGAGGCGTCCTTTAACGAAAAAATAGACTCATGGTATGCGGAACACGGGGGCGCCCTGTCCCTGGAAAAACTGAGGGAACAGGCCAGGAAAACCTGCGAGGGAAGCCTGGGAAGGATCGCCGCATCGCTTGAAAGGCTTAAAATGAAAGAGGCTGAATTTTCGGCCGCGGGGCGGCTCAAGGAATACGGGGACGTCATCCTTGCCAATATTGGGCGCATCGGGGACGGGGATGAATGGCTTGAAGCCGAAGACTTTTACCGCGGCGGGAGGATCAGGATAAGGCTCGATCCGAAAAAAAGCCCCGCGTCCCAGGCGGAGGCGTACTATGAACAGTTTCACAAGGCAAAGAGCGGCGCCGGGGAAGTACGCGCCGAGATAGAAGCGGGGGAAAGGGAGGCGGCGGCGCTTGAGGCAAAGCTGGCCCGCCTTCTTGAGGAAACCAACCCCCTGGTTCTTCAAAAACTCCTTAAACGCGGCGGAACGGGGTTCGGCCCGGGCGCCGGCGGGAAGCGGCCGGGGCTTTCTTTCAGGCGGGGGGACTGGCTTATCATGGTGGGACGGGACGCCGCGGAAAACGACGAACTCCTCCGCCGCCATGTAAAGGGAAACGACGTCTGGCTCCACGTAAGGGACTACCCCGGTTCTTATGTGTTCATCAAACAGCGGTCCGGCAAAACCGTTCCCCTTGACATACTCCTCGACGCCGGAAATCTCGCCCTTTTTTATTCCAAGGGCCGCCGCGGCGGCGAGGGGGATCTGTTCTACACGCCGGTTAAATACCTCCGCAGGGTAAAGAACGGAAAAAAAGGACTTGTAATTCCGTCCCAGGAAAAAAACCTTCATATAAAAGCCGACGCGAAAAGGCTTGCCGAACTTGAAAACTGCCGGTCCTGACGGCGGCGTTCCGCCTGAAGTTCCGGAAACCCGGTCCGGAAACCCGGCCGGGGCGGGCCTCCCTGAAAACAGGATCTTTTTGGCGCTTTCGCGCGGCAAATCTTGCGCCGGCTTTGCCGGTAACCTACACTTATTATATGCAGGATTTCGCCAGAATCTGCGAGAGAACCCGATCCCCTGTGGTCGGAGGCCTCTTTTATCCTGAGGCCAGGGAAGAAACAGAAGCCTGCCTTGCGTCCTACCGCATGGAACAGGGAAACGGCGGCGCCCTGGCCATACTTGCGCCCCACGGATGCTGGGACATTTCCGGAGCCATCGCGGGAGAGGCGTTTGCGGCCGCCGGAACGGAAAGAAACATTTCCAGGGTGGTGGTCCTCGGACCCATACACAAGAACACCGAAGACGGCCTTTTTCTCACCGATTCAGACTGCTTCCTCACCCCCCTGGGCGGCATACGCGTTGACGGCGAAATACGGGACGAGCTTGCCTCCTGCAGCACCCGTTTTGAAATAAACGACATCCCCCATCTTACCGAACATTCCATTGAGGTCCTTCTTCCTTTCATCAAATACCGCTTTCCCGGAGCGTCGATCGTTCCAATACTTATGGGAGGAACACGGCCTTCCCTTATCTCGGCGCTCGGATTGTCGCTGCGCCTTGTTCTTGAGCCGATTCTGCGGGAATGCCTCATCGTCATTTCCTGCAACTTTGCCATGGACAAAGACAGCAACAGGGCGTTCCGTCAGGCGGAAGACTGCATACGGCTTCTCCTGGAAAAGAACGCCGGAGATTTCGGCAGGGGCCTCAGGGACGGAATGATAAGCGCCTGCGGCGGCGGGCTTATAGCGGGCTTCCTTGAAAGCGGCATCGCGTCGGATTTAAAGGCCGAAGTTGTTTCACGGCCTGTCGAAAAATCAAAGGATGAAAAAGACAGGATCGTTTATTACGGCGCCCTTTCCTACGGATAGGAAAATCCGGAATTTCAGGATATTGGAGTTGTTCAGAAACTTCGGTTTGTGAACAACAACCGCTAAAAAGCGGCAAAACGCGGAGCGTTTTGCAAGACGTGCAGGCTGACCGCGGGCCGGCGGACGACCAGCCGGGTCGCCAAACAAGTCCATTCTATGAACCGCCATGGCTTTCCTGTTTTCGGTGTTTTTGTGTTTTATATTTTTTACCCTATCTTTTACCCTGCCCGCCCAGGAAATTTCAGGGGAGACGGTCTTCAGGGCGTATCAGCATACATATCCGGGCAGGATTGAAGACGTTTCATTCAGGGACGGAGACTGGACGATCACCGCGGGAAACGAAACCTTCTATTGGGCGGGGGGCCGTCTTCTTCCCGCCCCCCTCCGCGGGGAAGCGGAAAAATGGGGCGTCCATAATTTTGAGTTGTACCCTGAAACGGTTCCTTCGCCTGAAAGCTATTCCCCCCAATTTATAGAGGATCTCCGTAACTCAGGCGGCGCCGAAGCCCGTCTTTCCCGCGACGATCAGCACCACGGATTCCAGGCGGTTCTTTACGGCGGCCTTACCCGCCGGGAAGTGGAATCCCGCATTATACAGATCAGTTTTTTGGGAAAGGACGTCAGCGTACACAGGGACATTACGGAAAATCTTAGGCGGGTTGAAGCGGCCATACGGCGTACCGCCGAAACAAAGGACGGAGGGGGCGACGCGGCGGCCGCCGCGGTTTTTATTTCTTCCATAGGGCAGATAGGGGCGTACAACTGGCGGGAGATACGGGGCAGCAGACGCCTGAGCTATCACCGGTGGGGGCTTGCCCTGGATATACAACCCCTTGATTCCGGAAACAAAGCGGTGTACTGGCTCTGGGAACAGCCGCGCAACAACGACTGGATGCTCATTCCCCCGGAGCGGAGATGGAAGCCCCCCGACGCCGTGATCAGGGCCTTTGAAAGCGAAGGTTTTATCTGGGGCGGAAAATGGCAGCTTTACGATACCATGCATTTTGAATACAGGCCGGAGCTTCACGAGATAAAACGCCTCATGGCGGCCGGCGAAGCGGGAGGCCGGGCGCTTGTCTCAAGCCCGGGTACGGACGAAGCTCCGGGGCAGGACCTTCATCACATTTTTCCGCGCTCCCCGCGCTGACGGGAAACCCCGGAACCCGGCCGGTTTCCGGAGCCTCCGGCAAACTGAAGATTTGAGACGCCCCCTATTGACATAATCTTCCGGTGAACCTTTAGAATCGCATGTAAGGAGAACGAAATGAGAACTATCAACCTTGGTTTATCGGGACTTGCGGTTCCTGTCATCGCCGTGGGCTGTATGCGGATCAACGGCATAGGGAAGAGCGAAGCCGCCCGTTTTGTAAAGACCTCCCTGGATCTGGGCGCGTATTTTTTCGATCATGCCGATGTGTACGGCGGCGGGACCTGCGAGGAAATTTTCGCGGAAGCAATAGGGATGAACAGCTCTGTGCGGGAAAAAATTCTCCTTCAGACAAAGTGCGGCATACGTCCCGGCGTCGCCTTTGATTTTTCAAAGGATCATATCCTCAAATCCGTCGACGGGAGCCTCAGGCGGCTCAAGACCGATTACCTGGACGTGCTCCTCCTTCACCGGCCTGACGCCCTCGTGGAGCCCGAGGAAGCCGCGGAAGCGTTCGGCGTACTCCACTCGGCGGGAAAAGTGCGGAATTTCGGCGTATCGAACCAGCAGCCCATGCAGATACGGCTGCTTCAGAAGTACGTCAGGCAGCCCATCGTCGCAAATCAGCTCCAGCTTTCCATCACAAACGCAAACATGATTTCCCAGGGCCTTCATGTGAACATGCTCGACGACGGCGCGGTAAACCGCGACGGCCTTATCCTTGACTTCTGCCGGCTCAACGACATCACCGTTCAGCCCTGGTCCCCCTTCCAGTACGGGTTTTTTGAAGGGGTGTTTTTGGGGAACAAGAAGTTTCCCGGGCTGAACGAAAAGATAGACGAGATCGCCAAAAAATACAGCGTGTCCAATATCACCATCGCCATGGCGTGGCTCCTCCGCCATCCGGCGCGTTTTCAGCCTGTTACCGGAACGATGAACCCCGAAAGGCTCGCCGACTGCGTTAAAGCCGCGGAAATCACCCTTACCAGGGAAGACTGGTACGAGATTTACCTTTCCGCGGGAAACATCCTCCCCTGACGGAAACGCGGAATGCTGGGACCCCTTGTCAACGCCGCGGCAATCGTTGTCTGTTCCCTCATAGGCTGCTTCCTTGTACGCGGCATCCCCGAACGCTTTGAGGAAATCATCAAAAAAGCCGTAGGCCTCGCCATCGTTTATGTCGGCTTCAAGGGCGCCTTTGAAAGCAGGCATATCCTTCTCCTCATCATGAGCATGGTGGCGGGGGCCGTCATCGGGGAGCTTGTCAACATCGACAGGGGGATGAACGCCCTCGGCGGCTGGGCGGAGCGGAAGCTCGCCGCCCTCGGCGCGAAAAAAAACACCGCGGCCAACGCCGCCGCAGCCAACACCGCGGCCGCCGCCAACGCCGCCGTCAACACCGCGGCCACCGCCGCCGATGACACCGCCGCCGCAGCCAACACTGCGGCCGCGGCCAACGCCGCCGCCGTTCAAAAAAACAAACAATCCTTTTCCCGGGGCTTCGTATCCGCCAGCATCGTCTTCTGTACCGGATCGATGGCCATAGTCGGCTCCATACAGAGCGGGCTTCAGTCAAATCATGAAATACTCTTTGCAAAATCAATCCTTGACGGATCAATATCCATCGTGTTCGGCGCTTCAATGGGAACAGGCGTGCTCTTTTCCGCCCTTCCCGTCCTTGTCTACCAGGGCGCCATAGCCCTTGCCTCCTCCGCCGTAAAGGAACTCCTCACACCCGAAATCGTCGCCGAAATGTCGGCGGCGGGAAGCCTCCTCATCGCGGCCATAGGGTTTAACTTTTTATCGGTAAAGGAAATCCGCGTGGCGAACCTTATTCCCGCGGTGTTTATCCCCTGGATATATTTTGCCGTCTCGGCGCTGATGGCGCCCGCCTGAAATTCTTTAAGAAGGGGGGCCTGTTTCCCGGCCCGCGATCCCGTTCTGCCGCGTGTTTTGTCCGGCCCCCCTCCAGCCGCGCTTCGCCGCGGCTTACCCCCGCGCGGCAATTTCCGGATCTTGCTTGACTAAGCGGACAGGCGGCGGGTAATCTTATAAAGTTAGTTTAAGCTAACTAAATTATTTTCCAGGGGGACACAATGACGTGGACGCCGATCCGGCGCCTGATTTCATCAGCATATATTCCTGTGAGGACGGCAAAGCCGGCCGTATTCCGGTTTCCGGCGACACGGTGAATTTAAACATCGGCAATCCGACGGGGTTTGCCGCCCGGGGCGATTATATCATCGCGGGCGGAAACAGGGGGACCAGGGTGCTCAGGATAGATCCGTCGGGAGCGGCTGTTTCCGTACAGACTCCCGGCTCCCATTGGATACAGGATAACCGGAAATATGTGCTGGAATCCGTGGAGGGGTACGGTACGGGTATGGAAGCGGAACGGGGCCGACGCGCCTTCCCTTGTGGGCGTCG
>JAITJV010000049.1 GCA_031278755.1 Treponema sp.
TTCCCACTTCATTTCGGGGTGATTTCCTTGAGGACGAGGGGGCGGGCCTCCGGCGCGGCGGTGGAATATTCAACCGCTTCGGCGAGAAGGGGCAGCGCCGCTTTGAGGCCGTCTTCGTCCTTTCCCCAGACGGTCATGAGAAGATCGCCTTCTTTTACGGCCGCTCCGCTTTTCCGGTGAAATTCAACGCCGGCGGCGGGGCTGACGGGATCTTCGGTGCGGTTTCTTCCCACCCCCAGATCAATGCCGGCTCTGCCCGCGGCATAGGCGTCTATGCGGGATATAAAGCCGCCGCGGGCCGCTTTTATTTCTCCCTTAAAGGGTGAACGGTAGCCGCCCCTGAGCGAAAGAAGTTTGTCCGGATCTCCGCCCTGGCTTTTAACATTGGCGAGGAAGAGTTCCCGGGGCTTTCCGCCCGCAAGGGCTTCCGCGCAGATTTTACGGCCTTCCGCCGCGTCGGCGGCCTTTCCGCCCAGCACGGCCATGCGGGAGGCGAGTTCCAGCGTTACTTCCATAAGATCCGCCGGCCCTTTTCCTTCAAGGCAGTCAAGGCTTTCTTCGACTTCAAGGAAATTTCCCATCTTGTTTCCAAGCGGTTCTTCCATGCCGGTAAGGAGGGCGATTATCTTCATCCCCATGGCGGTTCCGGTATCGACAAGGGAGCGGGCAAGTTTTTCGCCGTCCAGAGGATCTTTCATGAACGCGCCCGAACCGTACTTTACGTCAAGGACAAGGGCTTCCGCCCCTTCGGCCGCTTTTTTTGAAAGGATGCTCGCCGTGATAAGGGGGATTGATTCCACGGAGCCTGTTACGTCGCGCAGCGCATAGAGGAGCCTGTCCGCGGGGACTATGTCTTTGGTTTGCCCCGTCATGGCAAAGCCGTCCCTTTCAAGGATCGCCCTGAATTCGGCCGCGCTGAGGTTTGTTCTGTAACCGGGCACCGCTTCGAGCTTGTCGAGGGTGCCGCCTGTATGGCCGAGCGCGCGGCCGGACATCATGGGATCCCGTATGCCGAGGCTCGCGGCGAGGGGGGCGAGGATGAGGCTGGTCTTGTCGCCCACGCCGCCTGTGGAATGTTTGTCCACAAAGGGGCCCCTGATTCCGCCGAGATCCATAGAGGCGCCTGAATGGAGCATCGCTTCGGTAAGGGCGGCGGTTTCCCGCGCGTTCATTCCCCGGAAAAACACAGCCATTGCCCAGGCGGAAACCTGGTAGTCGGGAATTTCCCCCGCGGTGTAGCCCTGTATAAGGAACCGTATCTCTTCCGCGGAAAGTTCCTTTCCGGAACGTTTGTTCAGTATTATGTCAACCGCTCTCATGTTGCACCTCATCCCATGTTGCGGGCCGTTTTCCGAGAAGCCCTTCCATTACAGCCGTAACGACGGAACGGATTTCCTTCCGCGAAGCCGCGTCCGCCGAATAGCGGCCGAGCCGGGCGGGATCCAGATCTTCAACGGCGGAAAGCCAGCGCCGCCCTCCGGGGCCCAGGGGCAGAAGGCCGCCCGCTTTTCCGTCTTCCGTTCCGCCTGTTCCGTCAAGTCCGGCGCAGCGCGGGCAGAAGAAACTCCCCTCGTTTCCGTCATACCATAATATCCCATGATCCGCCGGTTCACAAGCGCAGGAAGAGCAGGCGAGGCCCGGCCTGCCTCCGAGCAGCGCGGCCCAGTTCCATAAAAAATGAATAAAGATCCGTTCGCAGATTTCCGCCTGCGCCGTTTCAAAGGCGTCGAAGGATCGGCAGGCAAGGCCGAACGCTTCCTTCCAGTTTCCGCCGCCGCCGTGGGACGCGAGCACTGTTTCCGCCGCGGCGCCGGCGGCCATGGTTCTTTCGTACAGTTCCCGTATTCCCGGCCTCCAGGAGGCGACGTCGAAATCGGTAACTTTGCGGGAATCGCGGACCGGATCGTGGTAAAGCCAGAGCGTGCCCGAATGAAAGGGCGAAGCATGGGCGCGGAGGCGGCTTTTCGGCCCGCCGAAAACGGTCGCGCGGAGTATTCCTTCTTCGCAGGTGAGGAACCAGACTTCCCGGTTCGATTCGCCCTGGGGGCGCGACCGCAGGATAAGGGCGGTTCGGGTAAAACTCCGGCGCATGCTCTAGATTTCCAGGGCGAAGATATTGCTCTTGCGGTTTTTGTCGTAGCTTTTCCGCCTTTCTTCCGGGAGGCTTTCAACGCCGCATTCCCTGAACCCCAACGCTTCAAACCAGTCGTGGGTGCGGGTGGTAAGAACGAAGACGCGCTTCATCCCCTGCTTTTTCGCCCTGTCTACAAGGTACCGCACTATTTTGCTTCCCAGGCCCGCGTCCGTAAAAGACGGATCGGTTGCAAGCGCGGCGATTTCCCCCTGGCCTTCGCCCCTGTCGTGAAGGGCGCCGCACGCGTGTATCCTGCCGTCCAGATCGAAGACGGCGTAGTCGTTCTGCTTTTCCTGAATGTCTTCCGCGCCGCGCCGGACGAGTATCCCTTCCTGCATGAGGGGTTCCATCATCCTGAGTATATCGGGAATATCCCCGGACCGCAGCGCCCGTATCGCTTCATAGTCGTCGGTGTAGATCATCGTGCCCGCGCCGAGGTTGGAAAAAAGTTCCCGCAATACCGCGCCTTCTTCCCTTCCGTCTATAAGGTGAACCCTGTCTACTCCGGCCCGGCAGGCCTGCACCGCAAGGCGAAGTTCGGCCAGCGCCTTGACGCCTGAAACTCCTGTTCCCGGATCGTTAAGGCTGAGGACCGCTTCCGCTTCCTGGGGGGTGAGCCGTCTGATGCGGCCGTCCGCGTCGGACGGCTCCTTCAGTGTTTCAAAATTTTGGGGAAGGCGGCATCGGCCCGTACGTAGTCCTTCATGTACGGAAATGACAAAGAGCTTGACAGCTTTAAGGGCCGTTGACGCGGCAAGGGCGATCTCGTCGCTGGGGACGTTGTAGGGTTTTCCCGCCGAACTCCAGCCTATGCAGGGAAGGATGGGGATCATCCCCTGGCTTAAAACCGTATCTATGGAATCGGTGAAGATCCTGTCCACGGCGCCCGTGTGCCCCATGTCGACGCCGCCCGAAACCCCCAGCCCCCGCGCGCGCACAAAGTTTCCTATTACGGCGTCGGTCTTTTCCGCGGAAATGCCTGTCATGAAACGCGCCGCCACATGAAAGGCGGCCATTTCCACAAAAGGCATCGCGACCGACGTGGTGATCCGGGCGCCCCCCGTATAGCGCGAAACAATGCCGTATTCCTTCAGCACGGAGTCTATCCATTCCTTGGCCCCCGGCACTATCACCACCCTGAAGCCTGTTCTGGCAAGCAGCGCGAGATCTTTTACCAGATAGGGAAACGAAGGATCTTCGGTAACGGGAAAATCAATTTTGAAAACCATGGTTGATCCTTCAAAACGGCTCTGGTAGCGGAACACTTCCCTGATAAGATCTACGCTGGAAGAAGGGCCGTCCGGAGTTTCCGCGGATGTACGGTTCATGAGGGAATTATACACCGGCGGTTAAGGTTTGTCAGGGGAGGAATGGGTACGATTTGACGCCGTCCGGATTCCCGACGGCCCGCCGGCCCGGTAAGGCCCTGCAGGACAAAAAAGCGTAAACAGACCTGCGCAGTTGTTTTTGCTTTTATATTGGACTTGTTCAATAACCCGGTTGGGTTCCAAAGAAATCAAGGTCTATGATGAACCGGGAAGCCCTTTCCAAAGGCTCATGGAGAACGGGGCGCTGTCCCGGGAGTACAAGGACGCCCTTGAGCGGCGGTGCGCCCTTTACAACCCGGTGGAGCTTCAACAGAATGTCAACAAGGCTATCCTGCGTTTGCGTCAACGGCTTGCCCAGGCAAACCGCATCCAGACGCGGGAGCGGGAATAGCTACGGTAACATTTTAAAATGAGGCATTTCGGTACCTTTTCAAAAAATCCAGCGGTTTTATGTTTAGCAAAGGATAAACACGAACCCGCGAATTTTTGCCTGGATAATGAAAATTGTATCTGAATGTTCAGTATGGTTTAAGGGAACCTCTGGAAACCCCGGTTGGGTTTCCAGAGGTTTCGGCAAAACGCCGCGGGGTAAGAAAACATCCAAAGACTGAAATTTTCAGAAGTTCCCTAAATTCAGGTATTCCGCATTACTTTCCGCACCGCCCGGAAGATGTTTTCGTAGCCGGTACAGCGGCAGAGGTGGCCTGAAAGCTGCTTTCGCAGTTCGGCGTCGGTGTATTGTTTCCCCGAAGCGGTTATTTCATAGGCGCTCATGATAAAGCCCGGGGTGCAGAAGCCGCACTGGACGGCTCCTTCGTCTATAAAGGCCTGCTGTATTTCCGAGAGCGTTCCATCCGCGCCGAGGAGCCCTTCGGCCGTGACGATCTCCTTGCCGTCGGCCCAGACCGCGAGGTAGATGCAGGAATTAAAACATTCGCCGTTAATGAGTACGTTGCAGGCGCCGCATTCGCCGACTTCGCATCCTTTCTTGACGCTGGTAAGCCTGTATTCGCCGCGGAGCATGTCGGTGAGGGACGCCCGCACGTCAACCGCGGTTTCCGTTTCCCGTCCGTTTATTTTGCACCGCACCACGGCTCTTTGACTCATGCCGGGCCTCCTCTTTCTTCTTTCAGATCCGAAGCCCCGCCCGCCCTGCGCACCGATTCGCGTATTGTGCGTTTTGCAAGTTCGAAGGCAATCTGAAGGCGCAGCTCTTTGCTCGCCCGCCAGCTTGTCCTTGGCTGTATGTCTTTCAGCGCCGCGCGGGCCGCCGCGGCTATGGTTTCTTCAGAGGCGGCCTTTCCCTCCGCCGCCTTTTCCGCCTGAGGAGACCGCATGGGAACGGGTCCCGCCACTCCGTAGGCGAGCCTGAGTTCTTCTATTGTTTTTTTGCCGGGCGAAAGCCGCACGTTTGCCGAACAGCCAAGCGTCGCGATGTCAAGCGCTTCCCGCATGGCGTACTTGATGTAATGCCCCCAGCGGTTTTCCCAGCTTGCCTTTGGAACAAGAACGGCCGTGAGGATTTCGCCGTGTTTAAGGCTGGTTTTCCCCGCGCTTACATAGTGTTCACGTATGGGGACAAGCCGCACTCCGTCCTTTCCCCGGTATTCCATTACCGCGTCGTACGCCATAAGGGTGGACGCGCTGTCCGCGGAGGTAACCCCGTTGCAGACGTTGCCCCCTATTGTGGCGATGTTCCGCAGCTGCGGGCCGCCTATGACGCCGGCGGCTTCCGCCAGGGCGAATATGCCGCCGCGTATAATACCGCTCCGCGCAATATGGGAAAAACTTTCAAGCGCCCCTATGCGTATTGTCCCGTCCTTTTCGGAAGCGATCCCCCGCAGTTCGTCAAGTTTCTGAATGCTCACAAGCGTACAGCCTGAAAGTTTTCCTTCGCGTATTTCTATGAGCACGTCGCTTCCCCCCGCTATGATCTTCGCTTCGGGGTGCTCCTCAAGCAGATCCAGCGCATCGTCCAGGCTTGCCGCTTCGTACAGCGCTTCAATATCGTACATCCCGCATCCTTATATTAACCCCGCCTTTTTAAATTCTTCAAAAAGGAGATGGGGCGTAAGCGGTATTTTGTTCACCAAAACACCGGAGGCGTTAAAGACGGCGTTCCGTATGGCGGGCGCGCAGGGAACGGTCGGAGGCTCTCCCAGCGCCTTGGTTCCGAACGCGCTGGTCGGTTCGGCGTTTTCGATGAAGGCCGTTTCCAGATGCGGGTGATCGAGGATCGTGGGGAGCTTGTAGTCAAGGAGGTTGCCGTTAAGAAGTTTTCCCGTTTTGGGATCGTAGAGGAGCTGTTCGTACATGCCGAAGCCTATAGCCATGCTCATGCCCCCGTGCACCTGGCCGGCGGCGGTCTGGGGGTTGATGAGCCTTCCGCAGTCGTGGCAGTTGACAAGATTAAGGAGCTTTACCTTCGCCAGGGGAATATCCACTTCGACTTCGGCGAAGGAACATCCGAAACTAAAGGCGTTGCTTTTAACCTGCGCGGTTGTCTCCGCGGTCATGTGCTCCGAATGTTCCTGGCTGTAAAGCGCCTCAACGGCAAGCTCCGAAAGGCCGATGAGTTTCCGGCCGTCCGCGGCAAGCACGATTGCGCCGTCAACGACGTCAAGGCCGTCTACGCCCACGCCGGTGTATTCGCCCGCGTGACGGAGTATCTTCTCCCTGAGCATCAGCGCCGTCTTTTTGATCGCCGCGCCTCCGACGTAGGTCTGGCGCGATCCGTAGGCTCCCGTTCCGAACGGCGTTATGTCGGTATCCTGCGTGCTTATCACATGAACCTGCCGCCAGGGGACGCCCAGAACGTCGGCGGTCATCTGCGTAAAGACAGTGTCCGCGCCCTGGCCTATTTCCGTTTCGCCCAACTGCACCTGAACGCTTCCGTCCTGGTTCAGGATCATTCTGCATGAAGAAACTTCGATGGAAATGGGCCAGACCGCCGTGTTGTACCAGAAAAGGGACATGCCCACTCCGCGGCGCAGGGGGCCGCTCTGGTTTTTATAGCGGCCGCGCTTTTCATCCCATTTGATGTATTCTTTTCCTTTTTCGACGCACTGCCTGAAGGAATCAAAGTAATTGACATTTTTTGTGAAGGGATCCTCCCAGCCTACGGGCATGACATTGAGGAAGCGAAGCTCAAGGGGGTCCATGTTGAGTTTGGCGGCGATGTCTTCCATGTGCGATTCCATGGCGAAGATCGCCTGGGGCGTGCCGTAGCCGCGCATGGCCCCGGCCGTGGCCGTGTTGGTGTAGACCGTGTATATGTCAACTTTCCTCGCCTTTTCATCGCGGTAAAGCTGGCGGAACGCATTGGTCCCCTTTGCGGCTATGCCGTGCCCGTGCGATCCGTACGCGCCCTGGTTTGAGTAGGCCGTGTAGCTCCTCGCGACGAGCCTCCCGGAAGGCCGCACCCAGGATGAAAGAAATATTTTTTCACTGTGGCGCACCCTTGTCGCGAAGAACACTTCTTCGCGGCTCAATTCAAGTTTTACAAGCCGCCCTCCGACGGCCTTTGTCATAAACGCGTTAAGCGGCTCGTAAAGGGCGTCCTGTTTGTTGCCGAAGCCGCCGCCTATGTAGGGCTTTATGATGCGGACCTGTCCCCAGGGAACGCCGAGGGCCTGTCCGACAATACGCCTTATGATGTGGGGAATCTGCGTGGAAGCGACCACGACTATGCGGCCGTTTTCCATGTAGGCCCAGGACACCGCGCTTTCTATGTGGCAGTGCTGGACGATGGGCGTTTCGTACACTCCCTCTATTTTGATGAGGCCTTCTTCTTTTACCGCTTCGTCGAAGTTTCCGTCTTCCACGCTTGTATGTTTGAGTATGTTGTTGGGGAAGCCTTCGTGGATCTCAGGCGCCCCTTCTTTCATGGATTCTTCCGGGGTCAGCATGAAGGGGTATTCCTCATATTCAACCTTGACGGCCCTGAGCGCCCGCGCCGCGGCCACATCGTCCACCGCGATAACCGCCGCGACGTCATCGCCGTAAAGACGGACCCGTCTGGTGAGCAGCGTGCGGTCGGCGGGATCCTGATGGGCCGGATCCGTTGACCAGGGATGGCCCGCGGTCGGAAACGGACGATCGGGCACATCGAAACAGGTGATTATCTTTACCACGCCGGGGATCTTTTCCGCCTCCCGGACGTCAATGCTTTTTACAAGGCCGTTGGCTATTGTTGCGTGCAGAATTTTTCCGACAAGGGCGTTTTTATCAACAAGATCGTCGGTGTATTTCGCCCTCCCGGAAACTTTTTCCCAGGCGTCAACCCTGGGGATGCTTTTCCCTACGGACATATTATCCTCTTGTCTTAATAATGGAGCCGTTTTCAGGGAATTACAAGCGGAAAGTGAAACTACGCCAATGCCTCGGCGAAGTTTTTTGAAACGCTTCCCGCGACAACCTTTCCCCGGAAACTTCCACGGACAAGGCCGTACAGTTCACGGGCTTGTTCCATGCCTCCGCTGTTTTCAACCTGATTGAAAAAAAGAACGCGCCTTCCCCGCGCTCCGGCGAAAGGCCCCTTCCGCGACGTGATCACCGCGGCAAGGTGCCTGAGCGTGATGGTTTCATCCGGGGCGGCGCCGCTTATGGCGCAGAAAAGCGGAAGCCGGTGGACGATCTTTTCGGAAGCGGGGCTGCCCGCGGGCCACAGGGGCATGACCGCTACGGTGAACGACGTAAAGGGAAGAACCAC
>JAITJV010000221.1 GCA_031278755.1 Treponema sp.
CCAGCCGGTTTTACGGGAGCCTGTTCCAAAACCAGCCGGGTTTTGGAACAAACTCAGTTTTTTAGAAAAACTGAATCCCGGATTTACCATTTTTTCTACAAGCAGTTCGAAATGCTCCCTTTTTGATTGTTACGCCGCGGCCGGGGCGGATCAAGAAGACAAAAGTTAATATCTTTTAATTATTGTAAATTTCATAAGGAAATACAAAATCCGGCGATCTGCGTGAATCCCGTCGAATCGTCAGTTCAGGGCGCCTGAATATTCCCCTTCATAGCGTTTAAGCAGGGGGTTGTTGGGGGCAAGGGCGAGGGCCTGCCTCAGGTAATACACGGCCCTTCTTTCATCCCGGCGGCGGCGGTAAATTTCAAACATGGCGATGAGGGCGCTGAGGTTGCGGGGGTCTTCAAAGAGGCTGGAACGGAGATCGTTCATCATGGTTTCTTCATTGGTCCGGGTACGGCTCCGCAGATAGTAATAGCGGCTTTTCAGGGGGCCCCCGGCGGCGGCGGAAAGGCGGCTTTCTATCATGCGCACCGCTTCTTCCCGCCGGCCCGTATCAACAAGGGCGGAAATATAGGCGGTAATTCCTTCCTCATTGGATGTATCCCGTTCGGAGAGTTCCCGGGCGTAGGAAAGGGCCCGCGCGTTGTTTCCCAGCCCTCTTTCAACGGTATAGGCGTCAAGCAGATCCTGAATGGAGCGGCGTTCGTTCAGGAGCCTTGAAAGGTAGTTCCGGGCTTCCTGCCAGTTTTCCCGGCGCACCGCGTCCTGAAGGGCCAGGCTTGTCAGCTCCGGGGACGGAGAAGGCGTCCGCAAAAGCCGGGAAAGCAGTTCCCGGCCTTCTTCCTGATCTTCGTTTCTGCCCGACTCACGAAGAATCCGGACGGCATACAAGGTGGCTTCGTCATCGCCGGCAGATATTCTGAGAAGGGAACGGAGGTAGTTAAGGGCGGCGTCGCGGTTCCTGAAACCTTCGGCCTGAACCCTGGCCCGCAGATAAAGATAAAGCCGGTTGGACGCCGTATTGCCGGACGCATATATATCCAGCGGCCCCTGGGCCTGGAGAAACTGCCCTTCTTCAACAAGAACATGGGCCTGCATGAGCAGAAATTCCCCGTCCCGGCTATTCTGCTGCAGTATTTCCGCGATGGCCGCCGCCGCCCGGGACCAGTCCCTGTTTTCATAATAGGAAACGGCAAGCCGCCGCTTTACCTCGAGATTATCCGGAAAACGTATGATCAGATCGGAAAGCATGCGCCGGGCTTCCTCCTTTTTCCCGGAAAGATCGAGCGCGCGGATCCTCCCCAGGGCGGCGGGATAGCATTCGGCGGAAAGTTCCCAGGCTTTTGCATAGTATTCTCCGGCTTCGGAAAATTTTCCGGCGCGCTCATAAAGGCAGCCCAGAAAATAGGGGGGCAGCACCGATTCAGGGTTAAGCTCCCCGGCCTTTTCAAGATAGGGAAGGGCTTCCTGATACTGTTCCGGCCGGGTTTTCCCGGTGAAAGCCAGAAAAGGAAGAACGTACCGGAGAAAATCGGGAGAATTTGACGGTTCAGGGGGAATGTAAACGCCCTGTTCGGCCTCGCGGAGTATGCGGGCATAGACATGGCTCTGGGGAAGATCCACCGCCGGGAGCCGGGAACGCAGATCGGGGTAGAGGCTCCTTATCAGGGCCGCATTGACGCCGGTCATCACCCGGCCGAATTCGGTGGCTCCAAGATCCCGGCTCCGTATCAGTTCCAGGGAACGAAGCAGAAGAGAGGGGACGCCCGTTTCCGTAAGCCGCCTTATTTCATCGGCCGTACCGGCAGGACGCCCCGGGGCGCTTTCCCCGCCTTCGCCGCGGTTTTCGGGAGGAGTTTCCCGTATACGGCCCTGGCTTCCGCAGGCCGGAAAAAGAAAAAAAAACAGAAACGCGAAATACAGGGACGCTTTTTTTTTATTCGTGTTGAGGGGTTTAACAAGAACCCGCTCGCCGGTTCGCGGGGGAGCTTCAGGGCGCTTAAAAAGGGTATTAAACCCCGAATACAAATACCTTATGGGGACAACATACCTCGTCCCTTGAGGGCGAGGCCGTTGATTCTTTCCGGGGGAATGATTCACCGTCTGGAATCTCCTGAATCTCCATTGGAGTCAGGTGGATTATTGCCGAAATAGCTTCTGGTGCCCAGTGAAATCAGCACAAGGACAAGCCCCGTCAACACCACAAGGAGGGGCCACCAATCCAGCACAAACCGGGCAAAAGAAAATGAAACCAAATCCAGCGAAAAGATCATCAGAATCGAACCGAGTACGGCAAAAAATACGGAAGGAACAACATAACGGCTGCGCAGACAGCCGTAGCGGCGCCATCCCGCCGGAAAAAGGGCCAACCCCGAAAAGATGGAGAGAAGCGGCCAGCTTTTGGAAAAAGACACCGGGACAATGGCAAGGGCCGAAAGCAAAAGGAAAAAGCCCATCTGCAAAAAGAAAGCGGCGAAAAAAAGATACAGGGAACTTTTGTTAAGCCGCAGGGCAAATACGGCGCAGAGCACCCCCAGAAGAACAAAACCAAAGGACGCCAGTACGGAAATCCGGGAGATGCCCGCCATTGATCCGATAAGAAAGGCGCTCCCAAAAAACATCAGGAGGAAACCGACAATAAATACTAACCGGGCGGCGGTACGGCGGGTTACAATAAAACTCATAATATAATTTATAGCAGGAGCAGTTTTTCTTGCAACAGTCAAAAACGCTCCGTTTC
>JAITJV010000224.1 GCA_031278755.1 Treponema sp.
CGGATAATATGACTGATGTATTCATTAAAACTTGCCTTGTTGCCTATGCCGGTAACCGCGTCCTGCGTCGTGTCGGCCCGCAGTATATAAAAATAGCCCTGCAGCATGGCGGCGGTAAAGAAGGCCCAGATCAGGTTGCCCCCTGAAAAAGTCATGTCCAGCGCCGCCCCAACGCCTATGAGGATTGCGAATCCCGCGATCAGGTAAACATGAACCTGTTTGAGGAATTTTGACGATGCCAGAAGATCGATTATAATCATAAGAACGGCTATATAGCTCAGGTAAAAGCGGACGAGGTACATGCTCCCGTTGGCGTAGCGGTTGTCCGGGGTAATGGTGAAGTAAAAGCCGGAAAAAAGATTCAGCGCCATGATGATTACGTTAATTCCCATGATGGCAAGGACAACCAGCCCTATTTTTTTTGTTCTGGAACTGTTTTTACTGGCAATATAGTCAACAAAGAGAACCGCCGTATAATAGGAGAGGTTCTGGGCGATGAAGTATATATTATTGGAAATATAGAGGAGAATCCTGATCTGCCGGCCGGGCTTTCCGTTCAGCATAAAACTGATAAAATTAAACACTATTGCGATAAAGAGCGAAAACACCGTCAAAAGGTAGATTTTCCGCAGAAAGCTGTCGGTGTTGGGCCTTCGGATATAATTAAATGCGATAAGCAGGATAAAGAGTCCAGTGGCACATAACGGATACAGGGAAGCGCCCGACATGACGACCTCGCTTTAATTTACGGCAGCTTTACACACCATCCACCGGTTTTGCTATAACTATGTTATAACTATAATGCATGAGACAAATTTATGAAAGGGAACCGGCGGCTAAAACCATTCCTGATTGCCGTCTTCCCAGGCGCAGATTTCTCCGGGCCTGAAAAAAAGATCGATTTCCCGTTCCACGCTGCCGGGGCTGTCCGAGGCATGGACAATATTGAGCCTTGTTCTGGCGGCGTAATCCCCCCGTATGGTGCCGGGCAGGGAGTCCCCAAGGTTTGTCGGGCCGGCAAGTCGGCGTACAACAGAAACCGCCTCTTCCCCTTCCAGAATCATGGCGATAACAGGCCCCGAAAGGGTATATTCAAGCAGTTTTTCGTAAAAGTCTTTTCCCCTGTGTTCGGCGTAATGGGTTTCCGCCGTGGTTTTATCGATACGGAGGAGTTTGAGGGCGATGATCCTGAGGCCTTTTCTCTCAAAACGGGTGATAACTTCTCCGGCTATCCTCCGCTGAAGGACGCCGGGTTTTAACATGACAAAAGTTCTTTCCATAAAAATCCAGCTTTACTTCCGGTCTATGCCGGCGGCTTTGCGGAAACGCCTGACGGTCGCGGCCGCAATAGGGCGGGCTTTTTCCGCCCCCTGTTCCAGAACGGCGTCCAGTTTTTCCCTGTCCGTCATAATCGCCTCAAAACGTTCCCGGAGGGGGCCGAGCGTCCGGTTTGCCGCGCGGAAGAGTTCCTCCTTGGCTTCCCCCCATCCCATGCCCCCCGCCCGGTAACGGGCCGCCAGCGCCGCCTGTTCTTCCGCCGGCGCAAAGAGTTTGTAAAGCTGGTATATCTGGCTGGCATCGGGATCTTTGGGCTCATCAACGCCCTGTGAATTGGTTACGATACGCATGACAAGTTTGCGAAGTTCCTTTTCCGGGGCAAAGAGGGGAATCACGTTGCCGTAGCTCTTGCTCATCTTCCTGCCGTCAAGGCCGGGCACAACGGCGACCTCGTCCTGTACGGCGGCCCGGGGAACCTTGAGGACTTCTTTTTTGTAATTAAAATTAACCGCCTGGGCTATATCCTGGGCCATCTCTATATGCTGGACCTGGTCCTTTCCCACCGGTACGACGTCGGAATCGAAAAGGATGATATCCGCCGCCATGAGCACCGGGTAGGTAAAGAGGCCCATGTTTACCCCCGCATCGGGATCGTCCCCCCGTTCGGCGTTTTCCTGCACCGCCGCCTTGTAGGCGTGGGCCCGGTTCATAAGCCCCTTGGAGGTAAAGGCCATGAGCATGGACGTAAGTTCAAAAACCTCCGGAATGGAACTTTGGCGGTAAAAAATCACCTTTTCCGGATCCAGTCCCGCCGCAAGCCAGCCCGCGGCGACTTCCCGTATACAGGAGGCCATCTCCTCCGGGTCCTTCATGGTGTTAAGCGCGTGGTAATCGGCTATAAAATAGCGCGCGTCATAATCCCGGGCCAGTTCCAGGGCGGGCTTGATTGCCCCGAAGTAGTTCCCGATGTGGAGTATTCCTGTCGGCTTGATTCCCGTAAGGGCAATTTTCTTCATAAAGCATACTATATGCAAAATTGCAGTTGACGAAAAGCCCTGTTTTTATCATAATAAATTCGTTATACGCGAGGAGGATACATGAGCGCCACTATCAGGCTCAAGAAATTCGGAACCAAGAAACGGCCCTATTACCGCATTGTGGTTATGGATAAAAGGGACGCCCGGGACGGGCGGACCATTGAAGAACTGGGTTATTATCACCCCATCGAAAAAGAGGACAGACAGATCCTTTTTAATGCGGAAAAAGCCAAAGCGTGGCTCGAAAAGGGCGCCGAAGTCAGCGATACGGTACGCCGAATCTTCAATAAAAAGAACCTTTCGGTAAAGTAGGCCGCATTGTCAGGATATGATTGATGGAAAAAGATTTGGTTGAATATATTGTAAAAGCCCTGGTTGACGATCCCGGTTCCGTAGAGGTCAGCGTGGTGGAAGGCGAAAAATCCACCATTCTGGAACTCCGTGTAGCCCCCGACGACATAGGCAAGGTTATAGGCAAGCACGGACGCATAGCCAAGGCCATACGAACGGTCCTTCAGGCGGCTACGGCGAGGAGCGGCAAACATACGACGCTGGAAATTCTGGATTAGGGCATTTTGGATGGTTTAAAAAACGTCCGAAACGTTTTTCCGTATGACGAACCGTTTTGTTGTAGGCCTTGCCGGGTCTCCCTTCGGCCTTAAAGGCTTTATCAAAGTAAAATCCCTTTCCGGGGAAACGGAACATCTGCTCCGCCTGCGGGAGGCGCTTTTAAGGCTGCGCGGCAGGGAAGAGCTTCATGAAATAGAACAATCCGCCCCCGCCTTTCCTTCCGTTATAATGAAATTCCGCGGAATTGATACCCCGGAAGAAGCGGGGGCTTTTACCGGCGCTGAAATCATAACCACCCGGGAAAACGCCAGCCCCCTTAAATCGGGTGAATTCTATATAGAAGATCTCAAAGGGATGGCGGTCATGTCCCCCGAAAATGGAGAGGATGGTTCCACATCCGGCGATGTTCTCGGCCATATTACCAATATTATTGAAGGCGGCGGCGGTTATTTGGCCGAAATCAGGCTCAATTCGGGAGAATTCAAGCTGGTTCCTTTCAGGGATGAATTTTTCGGCGAAATAAAACCGGAGACAGGCAGGGCGGCGCTCCGCAATACATGGATTCTCGAATGAAGTACACGGTTCTTACCCTGTTTCCCGAAATTATCGACGCCTATTTCAACGCATCGATCATGGCGCGGGCAATAGACAGGGGTATCGTAGAGTACCGTTCCGTCAATATACGTGATTTTGCCTTTGACAGGCACAAAACCTGCGACGATGCCCCCTACGGCGGCGGTCCCGGCATGCTGATGTTGAGCGAACCCCTCGGACGCGCCCTGGAAGCGGCGGGGGTTTCGCCCCGCCGTCCGCCGGAAACCGGCGGAAAAGAAGCCCGGCGGGCCGGCGCAGAATCCGGAGACGGAAAGCAGAGGCGGGTTGTCTGCCTTTCACCGTCAGGACGGCTTTTTACCCAGGCGCTTGCGGGAGAACTGGCGTTTTCCGGTGAATTGATCCTTGTCTGCGGCCGTTACGAAGGCATAGATCAGCGGATTATCGACCTTTATGCCGATGAAGAAATCTCGGTCGGGGATTATGTGCTTTCGTCGGGGGAAGCCGCCGCCCTTATCGTTATAGACGCGACCTGCCGGCTGGTTGACAGGGTTATTACCCCTGAATCCCTGGAAGAAGAGAGCTTCAGCGGCGGCTTGCTTGAATATCCCCAGTATACACGCCCCGAAGAATATGCTACACTCAAAGTTCCCGGCGTTTTGCTTTCCGGGCACCACGAACAAATACGGCGCTGGCGCCTTGAAAAGCGGGTGGAAAAGACCCTTGCCCTGCGGCCCGATTTGATACGCCGGGGCAGGGAAGATGGAATTTTTGACGCCGAGACCGAACAAATAATACAGAACCTGGAGGCGCGGGCCAAAGGTTGCGGAGGAGTTTAAGGATGAACGAGATCAAGGCTATTGAAGCCTCCCAGATGAAAAGCGATCCCGGAAATTTCAAGCCGGGCGATACGGTTAAAGTTCATTTCAGGATAATTGAAGGCAAAAATGAACGTATCCAGATTTATGAGGGGCTTGTTATTGCCGTGAAAAATTCCCGGATAGGCAAGACCTTTACAGTACGGAAGAATTCCTACGGCGTCGGCGTTGAAAGGGTTTTTCCCCTTCATTCTCCCCGTATCGCCAATGTGGAACTCGTAAGGCCCGGCAGGGTCAGACGGGCCAAACTGTACTATATCAGGGAGAAAGTCGGCAAGGCCGCCAGGATCAGGGAACTCATAAGCCGAAAAGGCTCCCGTGTTTCCAAATCCGCCGGAGCGCAGACCGTTAACGGCGCCCAGGCAGAAACAGCCCAGTCTTGATTCGCAGCGAACGCATACCCAGGCCCAATACCCTAAAAGAACAACATACCCCGCGTCTTGCCGCGGGGCCGATTCATACTCCTTCCCCGCCGGATCGCGCCGGTTCGGCGGGCGGAACGCCGAACATCCCTGTACATACATCCCTCCTGAACCTGGCCGCCGCTTTGGGCCTCCCCAGGGACAAACTTTCAGTTTCGATCCTTTCATTTTTGCGTTTTTTTTCGCTTCCCCTTGATTCCGCCTCCGCGGCGTGGATTAGAAGCCGGGCTTTGGACTCCGGTGCAGACCCGGAGGGTCCGGAACCGAGAGGCCCTGATACGGCAAAGGCCGCGGCGGACAAGGCCGCGGGGAAGGCTGATTCCGGGCAAGGCGCGGTTCCGCGGGGGGCCGAAGCCCTGCTGCGTTTCCGCGAAGCTCTGTCCCTGGCCGGCGCCGCTTTTCTGGACAAGGGGCTGCGGCCCGGCAGTGAAGCGCTTGAAAAATACGCCGGAGCCATAGATCCCGGCAGGCGCAGGCCCCCGGGAAATTCGGCCGGAAAAGGCGGAGATTCAGGACATTCGGATATAGGCGGTCCCGAAGACCGGGACGGTTCCGACGCCCCCGGCGGAGGCCTTCTGCGCAGGCGTGCGGCCGCAGGCGATCCCCTTCTCGATCTTGTTAACCGTCTGCCCGGCCGCGGCGGCAAACGGTGGATAGTTATTCCCTTTGAATGGAAACAGTACAGCGTTACCCTGCGCATCCTCCTTGGCCCGGATAATATACGGACGGATTCCGCTCATGCAAAAACCGGCAGGGCCGATCGTATGGCTCTGGAGATTGTTTCCGGAAAACCGGAAGGCGGGCATTGGCTTTTTATTTTCAATTTCCGGAAGCATGTTGAACTCAATTTTGGCAGATGCCCTTCTCCGGGAAACAGAATCCTTGATTCAATGAAAAAAGAGCTTTCGGCGCTTCTGGGCCTCTCTTTTGATCAAATTCACCCCCAAAATTGGGGAAAATTCCCCTTTTTCGCCCCTGACAGCAGGGATGAAGCCTTGCTTTCCATAAATAAGGAGGTGTAACATAAAGAATCGGAAAACCGCCTCCGCTTTGGCTTATGATATGGGCAAGGATCCGGCGCCCCGGCTTGTCGCCAAAGGGCGGGGCAGGGAGGCGGAGCGCATAATAGCCGTCGCGCAAAAGGCGGGAGTCGCCATTGTAGATGACGCCGCCATGGCGGCTCTTCTGGACGCCGAGGTCAATCCGGGAGAGTATATTCCGGTTTGGTGCTGGGAGGCCGCGGCAAAGATACTTGCGTTTGTGGTGGAAAAGGATAAGAAAATACGATGAAGCAGATTGCGGTAAAAAATCTCCATCCCGGAATGATCTTTTCCGAACCGGTATACATTGAAGGAAATAACATTCTTGTTCCCGCCGGGGTGGAAATCAGGAAAAAAGACATTGACCGGCTTAACTCCTGGGGTGTTGAGTCGGTAGAGACCGAAGGCGACGCGGTGTCCATCGCTGCCGGCCAAAAGAAAGAAAAGGCCGCCGCGGGAGCGGATCCGGCGGCTCCGGAAACGGCGAAAAAAGCCCCCGGAACGGCTGAACCCCGGGAGGCGGCGCCTGCGCCGGAAAGCCCCGTTAAAGGCAAGGCTTCCGCAAAAAAGGCCCCCTCAAGCGCGCTTTCGCTTACTGAAGTTCAGGAAAACAAAGGCGCCTACCGGAGTTACATGGATCTGATAGAGCGGCTTGACGCGGTGTTCAACAATATAATGGGCGGCGTTTCCGTAGAAATAAGATCCATAGACAGTATTACATCCCGTCTGCTTCAGGCTGTGCGGGATGAACGGGACAGCATCATTGGGTATATTTTGGGCGGCGAAGTGACCGGCCACGAGATGGCAAAAAGCTCGGTCAACGCCGCCATACTTTCGGCGCTTATCGCCATAGAACTTAAAATCCCCAATCACAAGATCATGCAGATCATCACCGGGGCGCTGCTCCACGATGTCGGTATGTTCAGGCTTCCCAGGGAAATAACCGACAAGCGGGGCGGGCTTTCGGATGCGGAATTGCAGCGTATGCAGGCCCATCCCCTCTATGCGTATAAAATTGTCTCCAAAACCCTGCTTTACCCCGAAGAAGTGGGCCACGTGGTCCTTCAGCACCATGAAAGGTGGGACGGAGAAGGGTATCCCCGGCGGCTTGCCGGCACAGACATAGATCTCGGCGCCCGTATAGTCTCTGTGGCCGACGCTTTTGAGGCAATGGTCAGCCAAAAATCCTACCGTAACTCCATGGTGGGCTACCAGGCCATGAAAAACCTCCTTTCCGACAATTCCCGGCGTTTTGATCCGGATGTGCTTAAGGCCTTTATACAGACCATGGGGATATACCCCATAGGTTCCATCATCCTCCTTAACAACGGGGCGTTGGCGCGTGTTATCGAAGTCCATGGCGATGCGCCGCTCAGGCCCAAAATCCGCATACTGGCGGATGAATTCGGCAAGGTTTACAAGCAGGATGAAGGGGATATTATCGATCTTTTAACGGAAAAGAGCCTGTTTATAGCCAAAGCCCTGGATCCACGGGAGCTTGCCAAGAAGAATGCCGGATAATTCCCGTACAGGAAAGGACGGAGAAGCGCGGGCGGCGGCTTTTTTGGAAGAACAGGGTATGAAAATACTTGCCCGCAGCTTCCGTTCCTGTCGTGGAGAGGCGGATATCGTCGCCCTTGACGGCAATACGGTGGTTTTTACCGAAGTCAAGACCTGGTCCGCCTTCGGGATTGAGGATCTTAAATACGGTATAAGCCAGGAAAAACAGCGGCGCATCATAGAAACAGCTAAGTATTTCCTTTTTTCACATCGAGAATATAAGAGTATGGCTGTTCGTTTTGACGTAGTTTTTATAGGGCAGGGGGAGATTACCCATCTTGTATCGGCCTTTACGGAGAGTGTATGATATTAATTCAAACGAAGGATTCCGCCGATTCCTTCGATTTGAAAAATTTACGGGATAAGATAAACGACGACGAATATCTGTCCGAAGCGATACAGCGCATTGCCCTTATACTGAGTAACGAGCTTCTGGATATATCCGAGGGAGGGATTTTTCATGAACGGCAGCGAAAGAGGAGGTAACCGCCGCGCTCCCCGCCGCAGGCGCCGGGATAGCGAAAACTGGCAGGGCCGGAAGGAACGGAAAGACGGGGGGTCCGGGCCGGGGCAGCTTGAGAAGGGACGGAACGGCTTTTTCGAAAGACCCCGGTGGACGGCGCCGGTAATGTCCGGGGAACCAATTCCCACCCCGGATTGTCCCTGGTGCGGAAAGCCCATCAGGGATATTTCCTCGGCCATACAGGATAAAGCGTCCGGCCGGGCCGTGCATTTTGACTGTGTTATCGAACGGATCACCGGAGGGGAAAGCCTTGAGCCGGGGGATGCGGTGGCCTATATCGGGGGCGGGCGCTTCGGCGTGGTTCATTTTAACAATCTTCCCGATACAAAAGATTTTAAAATAAAGAAGATCCTTGAATGGGAGGACAAAGAAAACCGCGCTGAATGGCGTAAAACCATCAGCGACCATTTTTCGATGACCTGATGAAAAAAGAAGAAAAAGATATACAGCAAACCGAAAAAGATTTCCTTGCCAACCCCCAGATAATGAAACATTATTCAATGCTCCAGGAGATAGGGGTTTTTAAATTCATTGACTCGCTTAACCGGGAAATACGCAACTATCAAAGCCTTTTGCAGGGAGGGCTGGATATTTTCAACCGTACCAGCATAGACGATATTATGGATGCGACGGTTTTTCATATTTCGGATCATTTTCTTCCTTCGATTATTGCCTTTCTCTGGAAACCCATACAAAACAAGGACGATATTAACATCAGGGGCTACAAGAATTACAAGATGATCGACCTTAATCTGAAGATTGACAGCATAGCTCCCTTTGAGCCGTTTTTTCAGAAGTATCCCAAACCAATTAACTTCGATCTTCTTTCCTACGAAATGAAGAATGAAGAAGCCACAAAGCCTTTCAGCGAAATAAACCCCGAACTGATGATCCCCATTTTGGGTCCTTTCGGGCTTTACGGCATCGTAGCGGTTGGCCGGAAGATACTGGAGGATGAATATTCCCAGGTGGAGCTGATTTTCCTGCAGCGCCTTATGTCCTTTGTGTCCCAGGCGATCAAGAACCACCTTCACTATGAACATTCCCTGCGGGACGTCAAGACGGGTCTTTTTAACCATGGTTTTTTTATTACCCGGCTCAACGAGGAAATAGCGCGGGCCAAACGCTCCGGTTATACGTCTTCGATTATTGTAATAGACGTAGACAAATTCAAGAATTTTAACGACGCTTACGGCCACCTTGCCGGGGACCGTGTTCTGGAGGGCCTCGCCCTTACGATAAAGCAGGGGGTCAGGGTGGAAGATGTTCCTTCCCGTTTCGGCGGTGAGGAATTTACGATCCTGCTTCCCAATACGGATCGGGATACGGCCTGGATGGTTGCCGAACGCCTAAGAACCGCCGTCGCCGTGATGAAGGTTCCCTGGGATCCGCCCCTGCCGCAGGTTACGATCAGCCTGGGGCTTTACACATTTGACGAACAGAGCGGTGTGGACGGTGAAGACGTCATCCATCGCGCCGATGAAGCCCTGTACCTTTCCAAAGAACGGGGAAGAAACCGTTCTACAGTGTGGGGGTCGGGCCTTCTCTTTAAAATTCAACATGCAAAAGAAAAGGCGGCCGCCGGCTCCGGAGAAACAGTCAGATGACGACGGGAATCATAGGGGCTATGGAGGACGAAGTCAAACTTCTCCGGGAAGCCATGACGGATGCGGAACTTGTCCGAATTGCGGACTTTGAATTTTATTCGGGAAAAATCGAAAAAAAGCCGGTTATTCTCCTCCGCTGCGGCATAGGAAAGGTAAACGCCGCCGTAGGCTGCGCCCTTCTTCTGGATCGTTTCAGGCCGGATCTGGTGATCAATACCGGGTCGGCGGGCGGCATAGATCCTTCCCTTACTTTTGGGGACGCCATTATATCCGAAGGACTCCTGTACTTTGACGCCGATGTGACGGGGTTTAACTATGCCCCGGGCCAGATCCCCGGCATGCCGCCCGTTTTTGAGACGCCCCCGGAACTTGCCGTCAGGGCGGAAGCCGCGGTGGACGAGCTTAAGAACGAAGGCGTACTTCCGCCCTCCTTCCGCCATGTGCGGGGCATTATAGGATCGGGGGATGTGTTTATGCACGAAAGCGGGCGCATAGAAGCGGTCCGCAAAACGTTCCCCGCCGTACGCGCGGTAGAGATGGAAGGAGCCGCCATAGCCCAGACCTGTTTTTTGTTTAAAACTCCTGTTATTATTATCCGGGCGGTTTCGGATATTGCCGGCGAAGAATCGCCCGTTACGTCCGTACAGTTTCTTCCTGTAGCGTCAAAGCATTCTGCGGAAATAGTGCGCAGAATTGTAAGAAATCAACATACCTCGCCCTGAAGGGCGAAATATGTTGTTCTCACAAGGTATTGCATTCGGGGTTAATACCTTTTTAACCGCCCCAAAGTTCCCCGCGAACCGGCTGGCGGGTTCCTGGGTGTTAAACCCCCTCAGCACGAATAACGAGGAGTCTTATTATGGAAAAAATCGCCAGTTTTCAGATTGATCATATCAGGCTTAAAAGGGGCGTATACGTTTCCCGCAGGGATCGCTTCGGCGGTACGACGCTGACTACCTTTGATCTCCGCTTCAAGGCGCCGAACAGGGAACCGGTGATAGATCAGCCCGCCCTGCACACCATTGAACACCTGGGCGCTACGTTCCTCCGCTCACACGGGGAATGGGGGCCGCGGGTAGTGTACTTCGGCCCCATGGGCTGCCGCACCGGCTTCTACCTGATCCTTGAAGGCGAACTTGATTCGCGGGAAATTCTTCCCCTGATTACGGGGATGCTTGACTGGATAGAGGGCTTTACGGGGGACATCCCCGGAGCGGCTCCGGCCGAATGCGGCAACTGGCGCGAGCAGAACCTGGACATGGCCAAATGGGAAGCCCGGCGTTATGCCGAAGTGGTAAAAAATCCTCAAAAGGAAAACCTTGTTTATCCCGAGTGAATTGGAGCGGTTATGAGCGGCGCGCAGTTTGGGGCCTGAATGAAACCGGAAAAACCATACGCGCTGGCCCTGGATATAGGGGGAACAAAAACAGCGGTTTCTCTCTGGAAAGACGGGCGGGATCTCATAAAAAAGAGGAGCTTTCCCACAGAGGGCGGTCCTGATGCGGTAATGACGAAGACGGTGGAGATCGTCGACGGCCTTTGCGGAGAGGCTTCTGTGGGAAGGCCGGCCGTTTCCGCTCTGGGAATAAGCTGCGGCGGCCCGCTTGACAGCGTCCGGGGCCTTGTTCTTTCGCCGCCTAACCTTCCCGGGTGGGACGAAGTTCCTGTTACAGTCATGCTGGGTGAAAAAACCGGGGTTCCCTGTTTTCTTGAAAATGACGCAAACGCCTGCGCCCTTGCCGAATGGTACTGGGGAGCGGGCCGCGGGTATACAAACATGGTTTTTCTGACATTCGGCACCGGTTTTGGCTGCGGGCTGATCCTTGACGGCAGGCTGTACCGGGGCGCCTGCGATCTCGCGGGAGAAGTAGGGCATATCAGGATAGCCGAAAACGGGCCGCCGGGCTACGGCAAACGGGGATCCTGGGAAGGCTACTGTTCGGGCGGCGGCATAAGCCGCATGTACGCCGAATTGACCGGACGCACCGAAACGGGAAAGTATATATGCGAAGCCGCCGAACGGGGGGAAGCGGAAGCGGTGGAAGTTATTGAAAAAAGCGCGTTCCACCTCGGCCGCGGTCTTGCCATTCTCATTGACATACTTAATCCCCAGCGTATTGTAATAGGCAGCATCTTTGCCCGCAGCGAAGCTCTTTTCAGAAAAACAATGGAAGAAGTTATTGCCCGGGAGGCTCTGGCCGCTTCGCGCGAACACTGCACCGTGGCTCCCGCCCAACTGGGGGAACTCCTGGGAGACATGGCCGCCCTTGGCGTTGCGCTGAACGGCGTCAGGGGAACTTCCGGAAACTGAAGTTTTTAGAGGTTCTGTTAAGGAGGCGCGTATGAATACCCAATGGATAGAATTATACAGGGATGAACTTGTTGAACGGTACCCTGTCCTGCGGCCCCTTGCGGACGGTTTTTTTGAGGCGGCCCGTATTCTTATAGAAGCGTACATCGGCGGCAAAAAACTCCTTGTATGCGGAAACGGCGGAAGCGCGGCGGACGCCGATCACATTGTCGGGGAATTGATGAAAAGTTTTGTCATCCCAAGGCCCCTTCCCGAAGAATTGAAGCGGAAAATACGGGAGGCCGATCCTGAAACGGGGGATCATATTGCGGAAAGCCTCCAAAGGGGATATTCCGCCATCGCCCTTACCCAGCACAACGCCCTGATCTCCGCTTTTTCCAACGACGAGGATCCTTCCCTTGTGTATGCGCAGCAGACCGCGGGATACGGCAGGCCCGGCGATGTTTTTTTGGGAATTACCACCTCAGGCAATTCGGGGAATGTTATAGCCGCGGCGGTTACCGGCAGGGCTGTTGGGCTTACAATCATAGGATTAACCGGAGAAGGCGGCGGCAGGCTCAAAAAATACTGCGATGTCTGCCTTGCCGTTCCGGCGAAAGAAACCTACAAGGTCCAGGAGCTGCACCTCCCCCTGTACCACTGCCTCTGCCTTGCCGTTGAAAAAACACTTGTTGAACGGGAATCCGTATAGCCGGGGGACGGGACGTTGAACGCCGTTTCCTTTCCCGCTCCGTTACTGAACAAATGCGCCTTTTTCAATTTTTTTTCTTTTCGCTGGTGCTATTTGCCGGCTTTTTTGTTATATTGATGGGCCCGCCCGGTCGTTAACATCATAAGGATCTGCATACGGTCGGAAAGGGCGGCGAATGACGCGGTTGGATATTATTGAAACTGCCTTCCGGGTGTGGGGGCGGACTTTGTACCTT
>JAITJV010000206.1 GCA_031278755.1 Treponema sp.
TCATAACCGTCCATTTCAGGCATGTGAATATCCATAAAAATGATTCCGTAGCCTGCCGGATCATTTTCGAATTTCTGGACGGCCTCGCGGCCGTTTTCGGCGAAGTCTATGATCACGCCGGAAGTTTCCAGAAGCGAACTGACGATCTCCCTGTTTATTTCCACATCTTCAGCCAGGAGTATGCGTTTCCCGGCAAATATATTTTCACGCATGTCTGTATTTCTTGACGGGTTTTTTCTGAGGCAGTTGTTGATGCAGTCTGTCAGGACCGAAGGGAAAAGGGGCTTGGGTATAAAACCGTCCACGCCGGCTTTTTCGGCGGCGTCTTTCATCGTTTCCCATTCCGAAGCGGAGATCATCACCACCATGGCGTTGGAACCGAATTTTTTCTTGATTTTTTCCGTCAGCTCTATGCCGTTTAATCCGGGCATGCACCAGTCCACAAAAACAATGTCAAAGGAATTCGAGGTTTCTATAAGCCTGAGCGCTTCTTCACTGCCTGACGCGGCAACGCATTCAATGTTCGTCTGCACGGCGTATTCGCTGAAATATTCAAGGACTTCCCAGGAATCGTCTACGGCGAGGATCCTGAGGTTTTCCCATGATTTATTTGAAACTTCCTTTTCCTTTCCCTGCTCTACTATTATTTTGAAGCTGAAATCGGACCCTTTGCCGGGTTCTGATTCCACCTGTATCGTCCCGCCCATAAGCTCTACAATATTTTTGGAAATGGCCAGTCCAAGGCCCGTTCCGCCGAATTTTCTGGCTATGGTTCCGTCCGCCTGTTCAAACAGGGCAAAGAGTTTTTCTATTTGTTCTTTTGTGATGCCTATGCCCGAATCAATAATATGGAAACAGAGAAGGCAGCGGCCGGCGCCTTCCGCGGAGGATTTTTCACCGGCCGTCATAAGCGCCGCTGCGGGCGTTTCCGCGTTTCCGGCCGGCTGTCTTTCCACCGAAAGCGTGATGGTTCCCCCCTCGGGCGTAAATTTTACGGCGTTTAAAAGAAGATTGGTCAGAATTTGGGCAAGCCGCTGTTCGTCGGCTATGATGCGGCCGGGTACGCCGGGTTCAACCTTGACAATGAAATTCTGCTGCTTCTCGGCGATGCGGAATTCCATCATGTTCGTTACCATTTTCAGCATCTTTTCAAAGTTAAACTCCGAACAGGTAAGTTCCAGTTTTCCGGCCTCGATCTTTGACATGTCAAGAATATCGTTTATCACTCCCAGAAGATGTATTGAAGCCTCGCCTATCCTGGAAAGGCAGTACTCTATCTTTTCCCTGTTTTTGGACGTCTGGGCTATGGTAGTCATGCCTATGATGGCGTTCATCGGGGTCCGCATTTCATGGCTCATACGGGAAAGAAAATTACTCTTGGCGCGGTTGGACTGT
This sequence comes from Treponema sp., assembly GCA_031278755.1. Lineage (GTDB taxonomy): Bacteria > Spirochaetota > Spirochaetia > Treponematales > Breznakiellaceae > JAIROE01. The sequence goes on from JAITJV010000206.1 coordinate 1,396, forward strand.
TCGGCCATCTCCTTGGCGGTGCGAAGCTGTTCTTCGGTATTGGTTCTGATAATAAGCCCCGTGACGGCGTTGGCGATGAGTTTTAAGAGTTGAATATCGCTTTCGCTCCAGGAGTACGGCGCCTTGCAGTTGGCGGCTTCAAGGATCCCCCAGAAGGTTCCGTAAACGTTGATGGGGACGTAGATAAAAGCCTTTACCCCGGAGGGGCGGTATATGTCTCCGAGGACCGGATCCGCGTCAACGTCGCTGGAGGCAAGGTATACATCCCCCTTTACGATGAAAGTGTCATATAGTATATTGCCCGGGGTAAAAGGATAGATCCGTCCCTGTTCGGGGGAAATGCCGTGCCGGGCGTTGAACCATTCATATTCACAGCGCATAAGGCCCGCCCGGGCGTCAAGCCGCCCTATGACGGTCCTGCTTACGTTCATGTGTATACCCAGCATGGTAAGGGCGTTGTGTATAAGGGTCCCCATATCATCCGGGGAAACAAAACTCTGTGAAACGGCGGCCATGAGTTTCTGCCTCAGAAGCCGGTCGTTCAGGTTTTCGGATTCCCGGCTGTCAGGACCGGTGTAACGCCGCCGCATAAAGAAAAAGAACGCCGCCAGAGCAAAGAAATCGACAGCAGCTATCAGCAGGATGATAAAGGCAAGGAACCGCCCCATACTATTATTCTATCTCAAAATCCGCTTCCTGTATAGTTTTATGCGTAACGGGAAGCTCCGGTTGATTCCGTTTGTGGGGGTACATACCCTGTTTGTTTTTTGCCCGGTTTCATCCTATGGTTTTCGTATGACCCTTGCGATTGACGTAAAAAGTTCCGGTGTTCTTGCCCTTCCGCGGGAGATGGTTTTATGTTGTCTTCATGCGCCGGCAGGCGGGGGAAAAACTTTGCAAGGGACTCTGCAATTTCTTTGTTGATGACAACGTTCCCAAAACACATAACAGAGGGTTTCTTTTTTCAAAGAAAGATAGAGGCTGAATTGGCAATAACGATTCCGGCGGAGACGTATAGTCCCGTGGACGCTCTTTCCGCTTGTTATCTTACTGCCCGTTCCCCGGAGGTCTGTACCTCGTTAAAGGCGCACAGGCCGTAGAACCGGACGTACTTGACAAGCTGAACATCCAGCTTCGCGCCGAAAAAAGAGGCGGTTCTGGAATCCCGGGGATCGAGAGCCGGCTCCGAAGCGTTATAGTCGCCGTAATCGTTAAAAGCGCTGAAACTGTGGT
>JAITJV010000232.1 GCA_031278755.1 Treponema sp.
CGGCCCTTGGCGACAATTTCGTTCTTCCTGTCTTCAAGGGTTGAATCCCCTTCAAGACGGGCTATTTTCAGCGTCCTGTCATAGCGGAGCCTGTCCGTTTTAAAAAGGATGTCCTTTTCTTCTTCTATTCCTTCCACGCCGCCCGTGCAGTCGATGAACTGGTTGTCATCGCCCCGTATTTCTATGCGGCTGGCCCGGAGAACGATGCTGTCCGAACGCACTTCCGCGTTTCCCACAAGAATGGTAACTTCCCGGCCTGAAGCCTTTCCCCCGGACATGCGGTCCGCCCTGAAGGTAAAGGTGTAGGCGCCGGCCGAAGCGCAGAGAAAAACAAAAAACGCAAAAAGGGGTATTTTTTTCACGGCGCCGCCTCCGAATCATCCAAAGGCTGTTGTCCGGTCCGGGGTTTCGCGTCCCCCGCTTCCGTTTCGGCTTCATCCTCTTCTTCATCTTCGTGGATATAAGTGCCGCTTACTTCCCCGGTGAATTCCCAGGCCCTGCTGCGGGCGTTTGCCGTAAACCCCCGTCCGGTAAAAAATGTCCCGTCGGAACGGCGTATGACAACCGTTCCCGCTTCGGGGCCGGAAAGGATGCGTTCTTTGTCCTGCCATCTGAGACGTCCCGTCTCTATGGTAAGGTCCTCGGAATCAACTTCTATGCTGACGCCGTTTTCCAGATCTATATTTCCCGAATCCAGTTCTACCAAAGCAGTTCCGGCGCCGCCCCGGGCGTTGGCCTCTCCGTGGTTCTCGTACTGTTCAAAAGAAAAATTCTCCAGTTCCATAGTCCGCCGTTCTTCCCACCGTTCCGCCTTGTCCGCCTGGAAACGCACCAGCGGATCTCCGTTTCTTACCCTGGTGTATTCCACCTTGTCCATCTCAATATCGGGGCGGCCGCGTCCTTCGTTGGATGAAACGCCGTAATCGAAGCTGCAACCCGAAAGGGCCAGGAGAAAAACGATGGACGACCGGCAAAAGTTTTTCATCAATTCTCTGCCTTTCTTTTCCTGGCCGCCGCTATAAAATCCCTGAACAGGGGAGCGGCGGCTGTCGGTTTTGACTTGAATTCGGGGTGAAACTGAACGCCCAGCCCCCAGGGATGGCCGTCTGCTCCATCGCTTGGCCACTCGACGCATTCAACAAGGCTCCCGTCGGGGGTAAGGGCGGCGATTTTCAGTCCCGATTCGGCCATCTCTTTCCGGTACTTGTTTGAAAATTCATAACGGTGCCGGTGGCGTTCCCAAATGTGCTTTTCACCGTAAGCCGCGAAAATATGGGTGCCTTCTTCCGCCGCCGTTTCGCTCTTCCCCAGCCTCATGGTTCCTCCGTAATTTTTTACATCCACCTGCTCTTCAAGAAGGCTCACCACAGGATGCTTTGAATCCTGATTGAATTCCGTTGAATCCGCATCGTCCCAGTTCAGCACATTCCGGCCCCAGTCAATAACCATGATCTGCATTCCCAGACAGATGCCGAAATAGGGAATACGGTTGTTTCTGGCCCAGGCCGAGGCTTTTACCATGCCGTTGATCCCCCGCTGCCCGAAACCGCCCGGCACAAGGACGCCGTCGATCGTTTCCAGAACCGCGTCCGAATTTTTTTCTTCAAGCCCGGAAGAATCGATCTTGACCAATTCAACCTCTACGCCGCATTCCAGCCCGGCGTGAAAAAGGGCTTCGTACACCGATTTGTAGGCGTCATGGAGTTCCATGTACTTGCCCACAATGCCTATGCGTACTTTTCCGTTCCGCGCGGCAAATTTGTCCATCATGGAATACCAGGGATCCAGTTTGGCGTGCCGGCTTTCCACACCCATTTTACTTAAAATAACCTGATCCAGTTTTTGATCAAAAAAAACAATGGGTATTTCATAAATGGTAGTATCTATGTTATATGAAGTAAAGACCGCGTCAGGAGCAACATTGCAGAACAGGGCGATTTTCCGGCGCGTCGCTTCGTCAAGCATCACCGGCGCGCGGCAGATAAGCACATCAGGCTGTATGCCCATTTCCTGCATGGCTTTAACCGAGTGCTGGGTAGGCTTGGTCTTAAGCTCTCCGCCCGCCACTTCGGGGATAAGGGTAAGGTGCACCGAAATGGCGTTGGTCTTTCCCGATTCATGTATCATTTGCCGCGCGGCTTCCAGAAAGGGGATGGACTCTATGTCCCCCACCGTTCCGCCTATTTCAACAATAACAACGTCCGTATCGGGATCTTCTTTTGCGGCCGCAAGTATGCGGCTTTTTATCTCATCGGTAATGTGGGGAATTACCTGAACGCAGCGGCCCAGGTAACGGCCTTCCCGCTCCTTTTCTATAACCGCCTTGTAGACCTGGCCTGTGGTTATGGAATTGGCGATGGAAAGCGGGCTTGCCGTAAACCGCGCGTAATTTCCCAAATCCAGATCCGTTTCGGCTCCGTCGTCGGTTACATAAACTTCGCCGTGCTGATAAGGGCTCATGGTTCCGGCGTCCACGTTGATGTACGGATCGCATTTTACCATACGGACATTAAGCCCCCGTCCTTCCAAAAGGGCCCCCAGAGAAGACGCGGCAACGCCTTTCCCCAAACTGGAGCATACCCCTCCTGAGACAAAAATGAATTTGTTCATGTAAAACTATTATCCAAACTCCGCCTGTATTGGTCAAGCGCGGTCCGGCTTTGCGGCGTCTTGCCGGCGATCCGGCTTCGGCCGCGTTACAATTGGGCCTGTTTCAAAACCGGAGTTTTGGCGCGCACTCAATTGACAGGAAATCTTGTACCCCTTAGTATTTATAGTATGGCGGAAGCACCTTTTCTGAGCGATGCGGATTTTGAACAGTACCGTACTCTTATCTACAAAGAAATCGGCATTACTTTTACCCCGACCAACCGCTCAA
>JAITJV010000256.1 GCA_031278755.1 Treponema sp.
ACCGGCCAGTCATAGCGGACCGCGCCTTCGAAGGTTCTTTCAACCCAGTCCGCATCAAGGCACCCCAGCTCTACAACATCGTTGCGCCAGTTATGTATACGGAAGGACGCGGGAGGAATGCCGGGAAACATGCGGGAAAGCTCCGCCTCCGTCATGGGGGCGTGGCTTCCCAGAGCGGGCATAACAAGGGCGTCCGCGCCGGTCCTGAAAAGAGCGGCGGCAAGAAAACCCGCCCGCGAATGAAGGCGGGTTATGTCCGGAGGGAGGATAAGAAAAGGACCGCGTGTTCCGGCAAGGGAACGGGCTTCGGAAAAGGCGGAGGAAGAAAGATCGAGCAGTTCTTCATCGGACAGATCGCAGTCAACGCCGCCTTTTGCGGCAAAGGTTTTGTCCCCTGTCACTTGTTGAACTGGTTCACCATGAGCGCGGGCTGATGTGTCGCGTCCAGCGTATCACGCCAGAGGTCTCCCTCCGGATCAACATGGCTCCGCGTTTTTATGACAGCCTTGATAGGCAGATGGACGAATTTGTTGTTCACAAGCCCTATGATAAGTTTGGATTTTCCCGCCATTGCCGCGTGGACCGCCGCGTTCCCGAGCCGTTCACAGTAGATGGAATCGCCCGGATTGGCCGGAGCGGATCGTATGATGTAGCTGGGATCTATGTATTTAAGGTTGATCTCTATCTTTTTTTCGTCAAAGTGTTTGATGATACGGTCCCTGAGATAGGTCCCCACATCGGCCATTTTAAGATTGCCGCCCGCGTCGAATTTTTTTTCGGTAAGGAGCTGTTCCTGCATGGCCCCTTCGGCTATCACGATAAGGGCATGCTTGCGGCGTATAAGCCTTTCTTCAAGATAACGCAGAAAGCCGTTGTATCCTTCCAGGTTGAAGGGCACCTCGGGGATAAGGACGAAGTTGACCTCGTGGCTTGCAAGGGCGGTATGCGCGGCTATAAAGCCTGACTCACGCCCCATCAGCTTGACAAGCCCTATGCCGTTGATCGCCGAATTTGCTTCCATGTGGGCCGCCGTTACCACTTCCACCGCCTTGGCTACCGCGGTATCAAAGCCGAAGGATCTGTCAACGATCGAAAAGTCGTTGTCAACTGTTTTAGGAATTCCAACCAGGGCGATTTTAAGCCGCCGCCTGTCAACTTCTTCGGCTATATCCAGGGTGCCGTGCTGGGTGCCGTCCCCGCCTATGGTAAAGAGCATGTTAAGGTTAAGCTGTTCCATGGCGTCGACTATCTTGGAAACTTCCTTGCCGCCTCCGCGGGCGCTGCCCAGGTAGGTGCCTCCCAGCTTGTGAATATCGTCTACAATATCCGGGTCCAGGGTTTTGATGCCGTACTGGTATTCGGGGAGAAAACCTTTGAAGCCGTACCGTATGCCGGAAATACGTTTTACCCCGTAGCGGTACCAGAGGCAGCGCACTATGGCGCGGATCACGTCGTTTATTCCGGGGCAGAGGCCGCCGCAGCTTACTATTCCGGCGTGGACATGGGCCGGGGTAAAATAGATCATTTCGCGGGGGCCTGCGTTTTCCATCAGTTGAGGCCGTTTGACAGGACTCTGGACGCCGGGTTTTGCGTCCGTATCCAGGCGAACGAATTGTTTGTCGGTCACATAATTGGCTATCTTGTCGCCCTGTACGGTTGACATGGCTATCGGCGATTTGATGCTCCGTTTGCCCAGTTCTTCAATGCTGAAATCGTAGGATTCGCTCATGAATTCCCCCTGTTCTGTTCTTGTTCAACTATAAATCTTTCACTTCCGCTATTCAAGCTCAAGAGAACATATTGAGCCTGCTTCAAAATCCGGCTGGTTTTGAAACAGCCTCTATTGAAAAAACCTTTCATTATTGGTTATATTATATAAACAGAAATCATAAGGAGTTTATGATGTTTGAAGAACAGGTTAAATCCGCTCTTGATAATGTACGGCCCTCTCTGCAGGCGGACGGCGGGGATGTGGAATTTGTTTCGGTGGCTGACGACGGCACGGTTTCCGTAAAACTTACCGGAGCCTGCGGCGGCTGCCCCATGGCCCAGATGACTCTTAAAATGGGCATAGAGAACTATCTTAAAAAAGAAGTGCCCCAGGTTACCTCTGTCGTAGGGGTATAATTTAGTCCGGCGGGTCCCGCCGTTTTTCGGCCGAAACGGCTTTTTTTGAAAAAAAAAGCCGTTACCGGGAGGAGGAACACCGGTAACGGCCGGGAAGAAAAACTCCCAGGCTGATAAAAAAGCAGCAAGCCGCATCCAAAATAATTGAACTAGTCAGCAATGAAAAAAACACTGAAATACCCGGAAGGTTACTACAGGGAGCCTCTAAAATTTTCAGTTTTTGAAGCTCTCTATACCTTTCGGTTCTTCCGTGATAAAAAATAATATGAATGCCGCAAAAACACGGAACGGCGCCGGAAAAGCGGTAAAACCTTTTGATTATGCCGTCCTTGTTCTCGCCTCGATTTTAACCCTGCTTGCCTTTGTTTCGGCCTATTCCGGCGGAAAAGACGGGGATCTTGTTTTAGTCAGGGGCGGGGGAAATAATTGGGTTTTTCCCCTTTCCGCCGGGGAAAGGCTTGCCGTTCCCGGCCCCCTGGGGGAGACGATAGTGGAAATTCGGGGCGGAGAGGCCCGCATTGTTTCTTCGCCCTGTACAAACCAGACCTGTGTTGCCGCCGGAATGATACATACTCCGGGCCAGTGGACAGCTTGCCTGCCCAACCGGGTTATGGTTTCGATTCCGGAAACGGACGGATCCCCGGATGCCGTTTCCTGGTAAACCGGCGATTCGCCGTACAGGACCCGGAAACAGGATCCTTGCCCTTCTTGGCGGGCTTTGCCTTTTTTTTTCACTTGTTGAATACCTTATTCCCAAGCCCCTTCCCTTTATGCGTATAGGGCTTGCCAATCTTCCCCTGCTCCTGGCCTTGGATCTTTTCCCCGCGGGCGAATTTGCCCTTCTTGTCCTTATCAAAGTCCTCGGTCAGGGAATAGTGTCGGGGACCCTTTTTTCATACGTGTTTTTATTTTCGCTTGCCGGGACCGCCGTGTCCGCCTGCGCCATGTACGGTCTGCGGAAGTTTTTTGGCGTAAAGAGGACGGGCTTTGCCGGCATAGGGACCGCCGGCGCCTTTCTTTCAAATGCGGTTCAGCTTGTTCTTGCCCGGTATGTTGTTTTCGGACCGGCGGTCCGTTATCTGGTTCCCCCGTTTCTTGCGGCCGGGATAATCAGCGGCTTTGGCCTGGGTCTTTTCTGCGGGATCTTTGCCGTCCGTTCGCGCTGGTACAGGATGGTCCTGTCCGGGGAAGCCGCGCCCGCGGCGGACGCGGCCGGGGATAAAATTGCGGACGCGGCCGCGGGCGCAAAAGCAGACTCTGCGTCCGCGCGCCGGGACAGGGCGCGTCTGAAACGGCGGGAAAACTGGGACGGGTTTTTTCCCGCGGGGGATCTGTTTATAGCCGGTTTTCTTATGATGTGTTTTTTTCTTTTTAACTCTTCGGTAAGCTCCCGTTTTTTGCAGTTTCTTTTATTTTCGGTTTTGGCCTTTCTTTCGGGGAAAAAAAATAATCCGCTTGTTGCCCTTTTTGTGATGTCGGGAGTTGTTTTCTTCAACCTTTTGGCCCCTTACGGCAGGGTTCTTTTTGAATGGGGGCCTTTTCGTATTACAGGCGGAGCGCTGCTTGCGGGTTTAAGGCGGGCCGTTACCCTGGAAGGCCTCCTTATGCTTTCGGGCGCATGCATACGCCCCGGGCTGGCCCTTCCCGGCAGAATGGGGGCGCTGCTCGCCGAGTCATTCGGTATGCTGGGGGCGTTGCAAAAACAGAAGGCGGCCCTGAAACCGGGCCGCATTATTGAGGGAATAGACAAACTTCTCTGGGAACTGGAACCTTTGGAAAGGCCCGGAACTTCCGGAGGCAGACATGCGGGGGAAATCGTCCTTCTTGCGCTTATGGTATCGGCGGCGGCGGTCTTGAGGGCGCTTACTGCGTCCGGGTTCTGGCAAGACCTGCGATGGCTTCCGTATAATTAGGGTTGATCCGTACAGCCTGCTCGTAGGCTTCGGTAGCCGGGGTCCTGTCTCCCAGAAATTCGCGGACCTGGGCAAGCCTGAACCACCAGAGGGGAAGCCCCGGCTCAAGCCTGACGGCGGTGGTGTAGGCAATATCGGCGTGGCGGTATTTTTCCCTAAGCCTGAAAATTTCACCTATGAAAAAATAGGCGATGGAGATCCGCTCGCCCTGGGGCAGGGCGTTGGTGTAACGCTGCATAAAGCTGAGGGAACGGTCGTAGTCGTCAAGATAAAAACAGGCTTCGCCCATGGTTTCAAAAATACGGTATTCATCGGCAAAAAGCCGTAAGCCCCGCTCCCCCCAGGTGATAACGTCCGTATATTTCCGCTGGCGCTGCAGGGTCCAGGTTATGACCGTGTAGGTTTCCCGTGTCGCGGCGTTCCTGGAAACTTCGTTCTGGCATATCCGTATTGCTTCGTTGTAGTATATTTCCGCTTCCGACAAGCGGCCCCTGGCTTCAAGATCACGCCCTATCCTGTAATTCTGCATCGCCCCCGGCGTGTTTTGTTCTGTCTGGGCAAAACCTTTAACGCAGAGAAGAATAAGCATGAAGCGAAAGATTCGCGCCTTCATGATACTATAATGCCTCCGGGGAGTAATTATTGCAACAGTTCAGCTGCCGCTTTGCAGCAACTGATTAATCGCGGCGGCGGCCCTTCTTCCTTCGCCCATGGCAAGGATCACCGTGGCGGCGCCGAGCACTATGTCGCCTCCGGCATAGACCCTGTCAAGGGATGTTTTCTGATCCTCCGCGACGAGGATGCGGCCCCGTCTGTCCGTGGAAAGCCCCCCCGTGGTCCGCGAAACGAGGGGGTTGCTTTCATTGCCCAGGGCGACGATTGCCGTGTCGCAGGGGAATTCATGCTCCGAGTCCGCGATGGGAACGGGGCTGCGGCGGCCCGACGCATCGGGGGGGCCGAGTTCAAATTTTTGGAGTTCCATGCCGGTAAGCCTGCCCTTGTCGTCCCCCATAAAACGCACGGGGTTTTTAAGGAAATTGAAAATGATCCCTTCTTCCATGGCGTGCTCTATTTCTTCAGCCCGCGCGGGCATTTCTTCGCGGGTGCGGCGGTAGATCACGTGAACCTGTTCCGCGCCGAGCCTCTGCGCCATGCGGGCGGCGTCCATGGCGACGTTGCCGCCGCCTATTACCGCCGCAATCTTTGACCTGAACATGGGAGTAGCGGCGCGTTCGGCGTCGTAGGCTTTCATCAGATTGGATCTGGTAAGGTATTCGTTGGCGCTGAAAACCCCCACATAATTTTCGCCGGGACAGCCGAGGAATTTGGGAAGCCCCGCGCCTACGCCTATAAACACGGCGTCAAACCGGTCTTCCGAAAGGAATTCGGGGATGGTGCGGGTGCGGCCGACGAGGAAGTTCGTTTCGATTTTAACGCCCATTTTTTTGAGTATGTCCACTTCGGCTTCGACTATGCTTTTCGGAAGGCGGAATTCGGGAATGCCGTATACCATGACGCCGCCCGGTTTGTGAAAGGCTTCAAAGATTGTTACCTCGTGGCCTTCCCGCGCTATATCGGCGGCGGCCGTAAGCCCCGCGGGGCCGGAGCCGACAACCGCCGCCTTTTTCCCGGTAGCCTTTTTGACCGCGGGAACGCCCGCAAGGCCCTGTTCCCGTTCCCAGTCTGCGGCGAAACGTTCGAGCCTTCCTATGGCGACTGATTTTTCGGGATCTTTAAGGCCCTTTCCCAGCGTACACTCCGCCTGGCATTGTTTTTCCTGCGGGCAGACCCTGCCGCAGACCGCCGGCAGCAGGTTGGTTTCCTTTATGATATTCGCGGCCGCCTTGACATCGCCCGACTGCAATGCCGCGATGAAGCGCGGAATAGGAACCTTGACGGGGCAACCCTGTATGCACGGTTCGTTTTTGCAGGAAAGGCAGCGTTCCGCTTCAAGCCGCGCCTGGCTTTCCGTATAACCAAGGGCGACCTCTTCAATGTTTCTGCTCCGCACGGCGGGGTCCTGCGCGGGCATGGGCTGCGGGGGAATGGCCATGCGTTCCCTTGCGGAGATTTTCTCCCCCGCCGCCTTGCGGTCCAGTATGGGCGCGAGGATCGCGCGCGCCTCAGCTTCAAGGGCGTTACGGCCGGTAAGACCGTGGCGGTCTTCATTTTTATGCTCTTCATTCATGGTTGTACATTCTCCAGTCCCAGCCCTATGTGGCATTTGTGGTGATCTTCGTCTTCCTTTTCCCTGAAAGCCCGCATGCGGAGCATCATGTTTTCAAAATCAACTTTGTGTCCGTCAAACTCGGGGCCGTCTACGCAAACAAACTTTGTTTCGCCGCCCACGGTAACGCGGCAGCCGCCGCACATTCCCGTGCCGTCTATCATGATCGTGTTAAGCGATACAAGAATGGGGACGCCGAATTCGACCGTTGTCTTTTCGCAGAATTTCATCATGACAGGCGGGCCTATGGCGACGGTCATGTCGGGTTTTTTTTCAGCGGAACAATATTCCCTGAGCGGTTCGGTGACCAGCGCTTTTTTGCCGTATGATCCGTCGTCGGTAACTACGGTAAGCTCGTCGGCATAGCGGCGCATGCGGTCTTCAAAGATCACGAGATCTTTGGTGCGCGCGCCTATGATCACCGCGACCCTGTTGCCCGCCGTTTTAAGCGCCTGCACTATGGGGAAAAGCGGGGCGGTTCCTATACCGCCGCCGACGCAGACCACCGAACCGTATTTTTCAATATCGGTGGGGTTCCCCAGGGGGCCGAGGATGTTCTCAAGAGAATCGCCTGTATTTTTTGCGGCGAGCCGGTGGGTCGTAGCGCCGACCGACTGGAATACTATGGTGATGGTTCCCGCCGCGCTGTCGGCGTCGGCTATGGTCAGGGGTATGCGTTCACCCCAGTCGGTATCGATCTGTACAATGATAAACTGCCCCGCCTTTCTTGCGCGGGCAATGAGGGGCGCTTCAACAACCATCTCGTAAACTTCCGCGGACAACTGCTTTTTCTCAAGGATCCTGTGCACTCGTTCCTCCGTCTCCGTAATCATACCCTTTTCCTGCTCCCCGACTCAACGGCCGCGGAGGCTCCGGTTCCTTTGCCGTCGACTGGTAAAGCCCGATGAAATACAATAAAATATGAAAAAAAGGAGTTTCGTATGAAATTTCTGACAAAAATGCGCCTGTTCTGCTGCCTGGTATTCCCTGTTTGTTTTTCCTGTGGAAATTCACAGCCTCCGGGGATACGTTTTACCGGCGGAAAGTTCGGTTTTCTGTCGGTAGACGAATCTCCTGTCGGGGCAAACCGTGTAAAGCTTTCCCTGGCGGATTACAGGGGCGGAAAAGCGGTCAGGGCGGAACTCAACGGAAACGGCGTTCCCTACATCGTCATTGACGCTTCAAGCATACTGGGAAAATCGGTCGGTTCCCTCAGGGAGATGCAGGTGACCATAGGGGTTGAAAATCCCAGCGGTGAATTTTACGCGGTTTCAGGCGATATACGGGCGTTCAGCGGCGCGGACCGTGCGGAGTCAAGCGATCCCTGGTCTGTGTACCTTCCCGGCAAAAACCCCAACATAGCCCGGGCCGTTCTTGGCGAAGGCGAAGAATTTATTCCCGGCGCCTATAATTTCTTTATCCTGACGCGGAAAGAAGACGTCGCCCTTGGCGAGGGGAAGCCCCCTTCAAATCTTGTCATCCTGGAAATTCATTTTTTTGACGCGGACGGAAAAGAAATGCGGGTGAATCCCAACGCCGGTTTTTCGGCGCCGGAAGGTTTTGGTGAATTGGACCGCTCCAATCTTTTACCGGTAAGCGGCGAGATTTTTATTGAGAAATCAGACGGGGCGTCCAAAAACTGGGGGCAGGCGGTTACGCTGGACGCGGCAAAAAACGGCGGCCCCTTTGACGCGTCTCTCCTGGGGGCGGACGCGGTGATCACCGTTTACTACGCTTCCGCCGCTCCGCCTGAACTTATACTTCAAAGCTGGACGCAGGGCGCCCCCG
>JAITJV010000056.1 GCA_031278755.1 Treponema sp.
TTTATGATACAGGGCGGCGATCCTCTGGGGAACGGAAGGGGCGGCCCGGGTTACCGGTTCCCCGATGAATTCGATCCCGGCCTGAAGCATGACGGCCCCGGGGTGCTTTCAATGGCCAATGCGGGTCCGGGCACCAACGGAAGCCAGTTCTTCATCACCCACAGCGCCCAGCCCCATCTGGACGGCAAGCATACGGTGTTCGGCCGCGTGGTCGAGGGACAAAACGTGGTCAACGCCGTCAGGCAGGGCGACCGCATCGAAAGGATAACGATCATACGCAACGGGCCTGCCGCTTCCGCTTTCAAGGCCGATCAGGCCGCTTTTGACGCGCTGCTCAGGGAAGCCGGATCGGCGGATGCGGCGCGGACAAGGGCGCAGCGGGAAAGGAACATTGCCCAGATTAACACAAAATACCCCAACACGCAGTTAACTTCATCGGGAATGCGTTACATTATACAGCGGGAAGGAAACGGGGCCAAACCTTCCCGGGGAAGTACGGTCCGGGTATCCTACAAAGGCATGCTTCTTTCGGGCATGGTTTTCGACAGTACCGACATGCACGGCGGGCCTTTGGAATTTCAGGCTGGAACAGGACAGGTCATCGCGGGCTGGGATGAAATGATCATGGACATGAAAACCGGCGAAAAACGGCTCGCGATCATTCCACCCGAACTGGCCTATGGCGACAGGGCAATGGGCGACGGCGTGATTCCCGCGAATAGTTTTCTTGTGTTTGAAATGGAGCTTGTGGGAATAAAATAGCGCCTTGTAAACACAAAGCCGGGCCAGGATTTAACACCCGGTGTTGCGGGCCGCCTATTCCAAAAGCCGGTACCGGCTGTTTTCCAGGGTAAAAACGCTTCTGTCCCGGGCGCCGGCGAGTTTCACCGAATGATCCTCAAATACAAAGATCGCCCCCGCGCCGGGTACGGAATCAAGGAGGGCGCTTCCCTTTTCGTAGCCAAGGCAGAAAAGCGCCGTGGAAAGGGCGTCGGCGTCGGTTGAAGAATCCGCGGCCACCGTTACCGAAAGAAGGCCGGCGGCGGCGGGACAGCCGTTCGCCGTGGAAAGAATGTGGTGGTAACGCCTGCCGTTCTTTTCAAAATACCGCTCATATACGCCGCTTGTTACCACGCTTTGGCCGCGGACCTGCAGGATGCCGAAGTAAGCCCCCCGTTCTTCCAGGGGATCCTGTATGCCTATGCGCCAGGGTTTTTCTTTCCCAAAAATGAAAAAACCGCTTCTGCGGGAACCGACCATCATGATATTTCCCCCAAGATCGACAACGGCCCGTTTTACCCCCGCCTTCCGGATAATACGGGCGGCTTCGTCGGCGGCATAGCCTTTGGCGACGGCCCCAAGATCCAGAGCCTGCCCCCGGCGGGCAAGAAAAGCGGTCCCGCGTTCCCTGTCTATCTTGAGATCACGGTAATCCACAAGCGAAAGCGCCTGCTCAAGTTCATCCGCCCGGGGAACCTGTTCCTCCTCCGTGCCTATGCCCCAGAGGCGCACCAGAGGGCCTATAGTGGGATCAAAGGCGCCGCCGCTCAGAGCGGCATAGTGCAGGGCCTTTTCAAGCACAAAAAGGAACTCGCGATGCACCTTTACCGGGGCAATGCCGGCGTTTCTGTTGACAAGGTCCGTATCGGAACCTTCCTGATACGCGCTCATCATACGGTCGATTTCCCGAATCCGGGTAAAAACCGCGGCGTACCGGCCGCGGGTTCCGCCTTCAAAAAGGTTCACCGTACATACCGTATTAAGGACAAATTCGCTTTGGGGGGAAAGCGGGGCGGACCAAACGGAAAACAGGGGCAACAGGAGGCAAATTCCCGCGGAAAAGGCGGTTTTCAAAAAAACATTCATTTTTTACGGATAATACTGTAAAATCCGGGGACTTACAATATAGGGTATTTTGGATTATTATTTATGTATGGCCGAAGACAGCCAGGCAGATATTCTGGGCAAAAAGATATTTTTTCTCCATCCTTCCGCGGTGGTTCAAAATGAAGTCGCCGCGGAACTGACCCAGCAGGAATTTGAAATCTACATCATCAAGAATCACGACGCATTAAAGCGGGTGTTGAAGCGTTACCCCGATTCCATCGTTTTTGCCGACATTGACGAACGGATGAACGAAAAGGAATGGGAGGCGTGGATCCGGGGCGTGATGGAAGACCCTGCCATGGCGCAGATAAAAATAGGCGTGCTTTCCGCCAACGACGATGAAAACCTCAGGCGCAAATATATAAATACGGTCCGGGTGGAAGCGGGCTATACGGTGCTTAAATCCGATTTATCGGCTTCCATAAAATATATTCTGGAAATCCTCAAAACGGCGGATGCCAAAGGCCGGCGCAAATACATACGGGCGGCCATAGACAACGAGTCCATAACTACGATCAATTTTCCCTTCAACGGCACTTTTGTCAACGGAACCATCAAGGATATCAGCGTAGTGGGCCTTTCCTGCTCCTTTACGGAAGATCCGGGCTTTGCCAAAAACACCCTTTTCCAGAACGTCCAGGTAAAACTCCAGAGCATGCTCCTGAAAGTCGAATGTATTATCTTCGGCTCCCGTATGGACGGGCTTTCCAAAATCTACGTCGTGCTCTTTACCCAGCGCATAGATCCCGACGTGCGGACCAGAATCCGCAAATACATACAGCAAAACCTTCAGACAAAAATGAACGCGGAAATGCAATAATAGAGTTGTTCAGAAACTTCAGTTTCTGAACAACGTCCGCTAAAAAATGACAAAAAACGTGGATTT
>JAITJV010000057.1 GCA_031278755.1 Treponema sp.
CGGCAAGCAGGAAAATATTTTGGAACCGTATTTTGTCCCGTAAAGGGAAATGGTATAGAAAGAACACCACTGTAAAAAAGATCAAAAATTGAAGGGAATTAATAGTCATGGCTAAAGCTCCAAATTTTTCCGGACGGTGTTGCAAATGCCGCCGCCGTCAAGGCCGTTTATACGCCGCAGGTCCCGCAGGGTTCCGTAACCTGAAGCGAAAGAATCGGAAAGGCCTATCCGTTTACATTTTACGCCCGCCCCCGCTTCCGCCAGTATCTCCGAGATAATGCCTCCAAGCCCCCCCAAAACATTATGCTCTTCCACGGAAAAGATCATCCGTTTTTCGGAGGCGGCCCTGAGGACCGCGTTCTTGTCCATGGGTTTAAGGGTGTGAATGTTAACAACTTCCGCGTCAATATGAAATTCGGCAAGTTTTTCCGCCGCCTCCATAACTTCCGCGGCAATGCCGCCCGTTGTAAAAATTGAAATGTCTTTTCCCGCTTTAAGCGTTACCGCGGTTCCCGGTATAAAATGATATGGTTCCCGGTAAAGTTCCTTCTCTCCGCCCATTCCCAGCCTGATGTAAACCGGCCCTTTGATTTCATAGGCCGCGCGCACCGCGTTTCCGGCTTCCATGGGCGTGGCGGGGGAAAACAGGGTGAGGCCCGGCAGGACCCGCAGCACGCTGATGTCTTCGGTTGTGTGGTGGGTGGCTCCCAGCGTAGACCACGCCAGTCCGCTGCCCATGCCGGCAATCTTTACATTTTGCTTCTGTATACACACGTCATCGCGGATAAATTCAAATGAACGGTACGCCAGAAAGGCGCCGGCGGTGTACACAAAGGGAATTTTCCCCCGGGAAGCCATGCCCGCGGCGGCGGCCACCATGTGTTCTTCCGCAATGCCGAAATCAAAAAACTGATCGGGAAAATCCCTCTTGAATAATTCGTCATAGCCGGTCCGCTGTCGGCGATCAGGGAAACCACGTTGTGATTCTTTTCGGCCAATTCGATCAGCGCGAGCAAGTATGCTTTCTGCAATTTAGAAGCTCCTCCCCGGTAATGCCCAATTCCTGTACCACCGTTTTCAATTCCCTTTTATTGGGCATTTTGAAATGCCAGTCGGGATTGTTTTCCATTATTGATACTCCTTTGCCTTTGACCGTGTCGGCTATAATAAGGCGGGGTTTGCCTTTTTCAGCGGGATTTTCAAAGGCTTCAAGCAGGCTGTCCGTGTCGTGGCCGCCGGCCCTGGTTATATGCCAGCCGAAGGCTTTCCAGCGGTTTTCCCAGGAGTCAACGGCCATGGCGTCCATGACCGTCCCCATTTTCTGGATTCGGTTGTTGTCCAGAATGACCGTAAGCTTGTCAAGGCCGTAACGGACCGCGGACATTGCCGCTTCCCAAATGGTCCCTTCCTGACATTCGCCGTCGCCGATAATAACGTATACTTTGGAACTATTGTTATCCATTTTATTCGCCATGGCTATGCCGGCGCCGAAGGACAGCCCGTGCCCCAAAGATCCCGCGGAAGACGCTTCCACCCCGGGAACCAGGTGCATGCTCGGTTCGCCTCCCAAACGGGTTTCGCCGCCGCAAAAAGTAAAGAGTTCCTGCTTGTCAAAGAAGCCGGCCATGGAAAGAACCGCATAGGCCGCAAGGCTTGCGTGGCCCTTGCTGACGACAAGAATATCCCGGCCGTCCCAGCCCGGCTCCCCGCTCCGGTATTTCAGTATTCCCTTCATGTAAAGAACGTACATGATCTCCACGATGGAAAAGGCCGACGCCAGATGCGCCGCCGCCCCTCCGCAGGAATAAGCCGCAAGAAAAATATTTTTGCGCAGCTCCCGGGTATTTTGCAGATCGTCATTGGTCATAACATTCTCCCGGAAACTTGCGGGGTTTCCTTTAAGTTGGCTTCAAAATCATCAGGGTTGTCGCCTGAACCGCCGAAATCGGGCAGCGCGTTGATAACGGCCATGTCTTCATGCGGCAATTCAAAATCAAATACCGCGGCGTTTTCTTTTATTCTCTCCGGGTTAACCGACCTGGATATGGGAAGAACGCCGTTCTGCAGGCACCACCGTATGCATATCTGGGCGGAGGACCGTCCGTATTTTTCCGCAATATTCAAAAGTTCTTTCCGCATAAGTATCCTGCCCGACCCCAGGGGGCTCCACGCCTCGATTAAAATGCCGACGCCCTGGCAGAACGCCGCCGTTTCTTTCTGCATAAAGCCGGGATGGTATTCAATCTGATTGACCATGGGAACGATCTCCGCCTTTTCCAGGAGGGGGGCAAGGTAAAACGGCGTAAAATTGCTGACCCCGACGGCCCTGACAAGGCCGTCATTGTAAAGGGTCTGGAAAGCGCGCCAGGTGTCGTCGTTCAATTCTTTCCAGTTTTCGTAAACCTTCGGAGCCGCCGGCCAATGGATAAGGAAAAGATCCAGATAATCCATATTAAAGCGCTTCAGGGTTTGTTTAAAGGCTTTTAAAGCGGCGTCGTATCCCCGTTTGTTAATCCACAATTTGCCGGAAATGAAAATGTCTTTTCTGGCTATGCCGCTTGAATTGACCGCCGCCGCAACGCTGAAATCGTTTCCGTACGCGGCGGCGGTGTCAATATGCCTGAAGCCCGCCGCAAGCGCGGAACCGACGGCTTTTTCAGTTTCTTCTCCAAAGGGAATTTGCCAGGTGCCGTAGCCTGTGGAAGGAATTTGCAGCCGGTTTGCCAAAGTAAAACTGCGCGGTACGCTCATGCAAGAATTCCTGTCTGGACCGTTCCCTTTGCGGCGGTTTCACCCGTCCCGTTAATAAAACTGAATTTGAATATCGCCACATTGACGCTTTCATGGACTTCGCTTACCCGGACTTTAAGGGTGAGCCTGTCATTCAGATACACGGGTTTCCGGTAGCTTATTTCCTGGGAATGGATGATCACGTTTTTTACCGGAAGAATTTCACCGATAAAATACGACAGGAACCCGTTAAGGATGTTCCCGTGCATGATGACGCCCTTAAATCCTTTACCCGCGGCAAAGGCCGGATCGGTGTGCATGGGGTTCCTGTCCCCGAACAATTTGATAAAGCCGTCATAAATTTCCCGCGAAACGGTAAATTCCGCGGTGAAATTTTCATTTTCCCTGAATGGATATTCCACGCCGGTTTTCCTTTCGGTGAATTTTTAAACGCCTTTCCCTTTAAGGCAGTCTATCATTTCGCCGACATTTTTCCAGGACATGATTTCCCTGGACGTGAATTTGATTTTGAAATGATTTTCAACGGCCACGATAAGCTGCAGATGCATTAACGAATCCCAGCCGTCCACGTCCGCGGCGGTGGTTTCATCTTTCAGCACTATGCTTTCATCATCCAGATGGTCCCTGAAAATATCCTGTACCTGAGAGATTATTTCCGTTTTTTCCATAATCATCCTCCTTGTTTTAGGCTTCCCCTGATGAACAACGGGGGGGCAGGCCCCGCGGTTGTCCATGTGTTTATTCGTGTTGAAGGGTTTAATACCCCGCCGCAAACCGCGTTTGCGCGCTCCGCCGCGGTCATAAGGTGTTAAACCCGAATACAATAGAGTTGTTCAGAAACTTCAGTTTCTGAACAACGTCCGCTAAAAAACGGCAAAAAACGTGGATTT
>JAITJV010000094.1 GCA_031278755.1 Treponema sp.
GAGGCAACCCGCTCCTTTTTCATGATCTTCCCTTATTTTGCCACCATATTCAAGATCTGCATGGGTGATGCTTGCTACATCGGGGTAGACCTACAGGCAGAGGGGGAGAATTATTTTACCCGGTATATCACCTTTTCCGAGATGCCTGATACCATTATCTGTATCTCCCCCGCTAAAAGTCGCCGTATACCCTGCCGGATATTCACCCAGGGCCTCTCTGCGGAAGGCGGCCGCCATGCGGAAGGCTGATCCTGTCTTTCCAGAAAAAGCCCTTTAGTTTCTTCAATTTCCCGATTCCTAAAAGGTAGTTGACAACGCGCTTCGCGTCTTCCTCAGACCAGCGGAGTTTTTCTTCCCGCCCCAGGATGCGGGCGGCCTCATTGATCGTAAGGCTCCGCTTGTTACGGCGGAAAAAATCAAGCACGCTTGCTTCCTCACGCAGCCCCGGATCGGAGCAGTTCTCGCAGACATCGCAGCACAGGGTTCCGGGGCTTTCGCTGTCTCCCTCATAATTGAGGAGGCTCAACAGGGCCTCCCGCCTGCAACGGCTTGTATCACGGGCATAACTCAAAAGTTCGCCAAGCCGCCGCCGTGCGGTTTCTGTCCCGGCCCTCCCCATGCTTCTTTCGTCATCCGGCCCCCAGAGGAATATCGCCCTGGACTGGGCCCCGTCCCGGCCGGCCCGTCCCGATTCCTGTAAGTACGCCTCAACCGAAGGCGGGCAATCCCTGTGAATCACGGTGCGTATATCCGCCTTGTCGATTCCCAAACCAAAGGCGCAGGTTGCCACAAGCACGGCCCCGGGGTTATGCAGGAACCACGCTTCGACTTCTTTTTTTTCCTCCCTGCTCAATCCGGCGTGATAAAAGCGAATTTCCTTGGCCCATGGCATGTGCATTTCGCTTAGTTCGTTCCTGAGATACCCGGCGAGTTTTTCCGTCCCTTTCCGGGAAGCGCAGAAGACAATGGCGGGCCGCTGGTTTTTCGCGATCAGATCCCTGACCGCCGCATCTTTTACGATGCAGCCACAGGCGGCGTAACTGATGTTTTTCCTGTCCGGGTTTCCGATGATCCTGAGGGCGCCGGTATCGCCAAAAATATGCTTCTCGATTTTTTCCAAAACCTGGGCTCCGGCGGTGGCGGTAAAGGCGGTTACAATCGGCGCTTTGGCGGCTTCCGTGATCTTTCTGATTTCCAGGTACCCCGGCCTGAAGCTCTCCCCCCATTCGCTGACGCAATGGGCTTCATCGATCACGATGTGTACGATCTTTAAACCTTCAATCCTGGCCATGACCTGGGGGGTCAATAAAACTTCAGGATTGGCGATAATGAATTTGCTTTGCCCGGAGCGCAGCTTTTCCCAGACCGCGTCCCGTTCTTCCCTGCTCTGCCCGCCACGCAGTATTACCGGCGGCAACCCGCGTTCTTCCAGGCGGCGCTGCTGATCCGTCATAAGGCCGAGAATGGGATAGATGACCAGCGTGGGCCCTTCGGTCAGCATGGCGGGAAGCTGGAAGCACAGGGACTTCCCCGCGCCTGTGGGCAGAATCACAATTTGCCGGCCCAGACATTCCCTGTCCGAATCCGTCTTTTCTTCTTCATTCCCATCCCCGTCTTTTGCCCCCTCCTCAGCTTGTTCCCCGGTTCCGGGCCAGCGGACAGGAATACCGTATACCTGGGCGGCTTCCAGTATATTCGACACCACCAGGCGTTGATACGGGAAAAGATAGGAAAGCCCGAACAGGCGTTTGACGGCGTCGTTGAGAGGGTCCCCTGTCCCGGCCTGTTCCTGCCGTTCTTGTCCCGGCGGTTTTCCCGGAAATGTATCCAGTAACTTATCGATCATATTTTCCTCCTGCATATATAAGGCGCGGAAATGCGGTTTTGCTTCAGTAAAAGCTGAAGAAATTTAACAAAAAACGAAATTCCGGGTTAACTGCAAGGACGAATTCGGCGACTGACATTGCGTCACGAAAGCTCGTGAAAGGGAAAATTATAGAAGAAACCTTTGGAGGGTGGCGTGGGAATGGAATGCAGCGGAATGACCTAGCAGGCTGTCAGTATTAAACATCATGATATGAGTAACTACAAAAAAAATTTCACCATGGAGTTACACGGAGCTACACAGAGGTAAAGAGGGAGATTTGATAAAACTCCGCAACTGATAATTCAGGGATTCAATCGTGTTGGCCGTGTAAATCGCGCGGCATATCTCGGGGGAATATTTTCAAATAATTTTTGTTTTTCAACCAATTTGGGGCGTATTGCATATAAAGGCCTGTATGCGCCATGTAACCGCCGTATCTACCGCACCGGGTTCGGGACTTTGCCAGGCGAACTACTCCGGGAGTGTATTCCGCATAATAGTCCTGTTCCGGTATAATAGATTTCATGGCGAAAGAAAACGTGTCTTTGTTTGAAATATTCGGGCCCGTGATGATAGGGCCTTCCAGTTCCCACACCGCCGGCGTCGCCAGGATAGCGTACCTGGCCCGCAGGATGTT
>JAITJV010000099.1 GCA_031278755.1 Treponema sp.
CGGAAGCACAATGTCCACCTGATCGCTTTCAAGGTATTCTATCCAGTTTGTACGGGTTACCGGCACGAGGCGGAGGTACTTTTCCTTGCTGTCCAGTATTTCTTTGGCGATACGGCGGGCAAAGTAGACGTCATAGCCCTGCCAAACTCCTTTAGCGTCAATATAACTAAAGGGGGCGTTGCCCGCAGCTACGCCGATTCGTACAACTTCGCGCAGGTGAATCCGGTGAACCGCCGCAAGTTCATGATCGTTGAAGGGCGCGTCCGGCTCCTGTCCGCCGTTGGCAAAGAGGGGAAGCGCCGCAGCAAACAGAGATACCATCAAAAAATATGCGCGCATAACCGTTCCTTACCGGGCATGGGTGAAGGTAACCGGATCTTCCGGCAAAGCGCCCATCCGGCGGCCGCCGGAGGGGGCGTGTTCCGTTGCACCATGCTCCGCCGCGGCGTGTTCTCCGGCCCCGTTATTTTCGCCGTGACGCCAGGGCGTCAAGACAACGGTTTCGCCGCTGAACACGTAGGCGTAGCGGCTGCCTCCTTCTTCCTTTTCTTTGGTGATGGTGATAATTCCATCCTTTAATTCGTAGCGGTATACCCCCCGGTCAAGGGGTTCGCCGTGGTGGATGTGCCAGAAGTGGAAGGTTCCGTCGTTGCCGAATTCCCAGCGGTCGTACATATTGTTCCGCCGGGGGGCGTTCCAGTTTTTACCCGCGAATACGTCGGCTCCTTGAGCGGCCTGTTCCGCGTAGTTTTCACCGGTGCCGGCGCAGGCCGTGAAGGCCGTAACGCCAAAGATTGCAAAGATCAATCCCGTCAGCAGAACGGACAGAAAGGTTGTTTTTTCCCCCATAATGCTTCTCCTTAAAACATGGTTCATCAGAGAAAAGGTTTTTTCCCGATACATAAAGCAGTTTCGGAAATTCTCCGCCTCCGGTAAAACGCCTTGCGGCCGTACCGCCGTGATTGCCGCCCCCGCTAAAGCCATCACGCGGCGGGCGGCGGCGCATTGCCGCCCTTGTAACGGGAATATTAGGGAGGCTGATAATGCAAACCTCGCCAACGGCAGGTTTATGACGGCAGTCCCCCGGCCTGGCATTATCAGAATTGTTTTATGAACACCATGTATCTACTCGGGAAAATCGTAAAAGGTTGCATTTTTTTTATTCGAAAGTCTGGTTTAATACCCCGCCGCAAACTTGTTTGCGCGCTCTGCTCCGGCTCAAATGACGCAACACTTACAAAATGTTGGTATTAAACCAAAGAACCCGCTTGCGCGGGGGAGGGTATAATAAACTTCCTATCGAACGAGCCTCCGATCGAACTAATGCAACGCTTAGGATACCGCGGAGATCTGCTCCGCGGAGGCTCATTCGTGTTGAGGGGTTCATATCCCGCGGCTCCGCCGCGCGGTATGGTGATTAAAATTCAATTAATTTCATACCCCGCATCTCCGCCGCGGCTGAAATTAATTTGGAATGGCTTGCTTCTTCTGTTTTGACTGTATCGCAGAGGCAGATTTTTGTCCCGCAGCAGATTTTTATGCCCACTTTGGAAGGGATGCAGGAACCGGTTGCCAGGATGATGAGATAGTTGGCGGAAAAGATGAAAAGGGCCAAACAACAGGCCGTTACGGCCCCCCGGACGGCCCTGCGGATAAAGCGGCGCTTCCGCGCTTCTTTCGCCAGTGTATTCCGCCGCCTCCAGGCGGCCCGGGCGCGGATCGTCCGGGCCGCGGCGTCCAGGACTTCATCGTCCAGCCTTGGAGGGGAAAAACCGTCCAGCGCGTACAATTCATCTATCCGGCGGTCGATAAAATCAGAGTCAATGCGGCCGGCGTCTTTTTTCAATTCCGATTTTACATCTTCGATAAGAGAATCCCGCATACCCTGTTTCTTCATGATCCGCCTCCATGATAATAACCCACCATAATAACTCACCTCTTTAATGAAAAGTTGCGGCAGAAATCAGGAAACGCACGGCAGGGCGTGAACCGCAGATTCGGCGGGAAATGAAACCCTCAACACGAATGAACCTCCGCGGAGCAGGTTCCGCGGTATTAACGGACCTTCGAATCAATCCGGCAGCAGGTCCTTTGCCATGGCGCTTATCTTTTGCCTGAGTCTGCTGACCCGCGATTTTGCGGCGCTGAGACTTATGCCGAGCCGGGCGGCGACTTCTTTAAGCGGATGTTTTTCCCGGAACGCGAGCGCCAGAATTTGTTCGTCCCCGGGGGTAAGGCGTCTTCTGATTTCGGCGGCGGCCCGGGCCGCGGCCTCTTCCCCGGCGATCTGTTCTTCCTCGCTTTTTATGCTGCTTCCGGCGGCGATACGGTCAAGGGGCGTTTCTCTGTCCCCGGTTTCGGAAACAGGGGAGGGGGAGGCAAACCGTTTGCGTTCCTTCCACAGGGATGCGGCGTACCGCCTGGAGATATTGCCCGCGGTTTTATACAGCCAGCCGCCGATCTTGTCATAATCCTTGAGCCTCCCCATATTCTCGTAGAGGATGAGGAAAATATCCTGGGTGCAGTCTTCGGCGGCGCTCCGGTCGCCCCCCAGCGCGTAGGCGCAGAATTTGAGTATCTTTTCGTAGTACCGCTTCACTATGCCGTTAAACGCGGCATCCTGTTCAGTACCGCCTTCCATGATTGGCTTTCAGGCGGCGCGGGGCGCAAGATTCCCCGCGTCCATCGAATAGGTTTTGTTCCCGTAATCAAGCGTGTCAAGCTCATGGGTAACGATGAGTACCGCGGTCCCTTCCTGAGCGACAGCCTTGAAGAGTTTCATGATCTCCGCCGTGGTTTCCGTGTCAAGATCGCCGGTGGGTTCATCGGCAATAAGGAGCCGGGGTTTGTTGACAAGGGCCCGGGCAATAGCCGCCCGGCGCATCTCGCCGCCGGACAGTTCTTTGGGGTACGAGGCGGCAAGATGGCTTATCCCCACCTTTTCAAGCAGGGTGAACGCCCTTCCCTCCACATCCCCCCCGCGCTTGAACAAGGCCCAGGGGATGCGCACATTATCGAAATCCGTAAAGTTTGAGAGGAGGCTCTGACCCTGGGGGACATAGCCGATTTTTTCAGTCCGTAAAAACGAAATATCCTTATCCCGCAGGGTGTAGACGTCCTTCCCCTCAAAAAGAACCGTCCCTCCGGTCGGGTTGAGCAGCCCCGCGCCCATGTTGAGGAGGGTTGTTTTTCCGCTGCCTGACCGTCCGGTGATGCTGATAAAATCCCCCGGTTCTACGGAAAGATTTACCCGGTTTACGGCGTTAAAGACCCGGCCGCCCCGCCGGTATTCTTTGGAAAGTTCCCGCAATTCAAGAAGCCCCATTATTCGCCCTCCCTCATCGTATAATACGTTTCCGCCCCGCTGATTCGGAACGCCGAATAAAGCGAGGCCAGGGATCCCGCCAGGGCCGAGAGAAACAGGCTCCCCAAAACCACCAGAAGAATGTTGAAAAACGGCGCATCAAGCCAGGGCAGTTCAAGCCGCTCGCTGATGAGGGTGCTGAAGGGGAACACCACGAGGCTTGCGAAAATGACGCCCGCCGCGCCCCCCGCAAGACCGGCAAGGGAGGATTCGCTTAATACAATGCCGACAAGTTTTTTCCGGGTGGCTCCGAGAATCCGCAGCAGGGCAAATTCCTTTTTCCGCTCATGGACGGAACCGGAAAACACCGCCGCCAAAACTATGACCGCCAGAATCCACAGCACGGCGGAAAAAATGTGTATATAGGAAACAAGACCGGACAGCGTAGCGGCAAGGGCGGAAAATATACCCTGCGAAAGGAG
>JAITJV010000131.1 GCA_031278755.1 Treponema sp.
AGACGAGGGTGATGATGATCGCGTAGAGGATGGAGGTTGTACCGTCCCCCTTGGTGAGGTTGCCCTTGCCTGAAATCAAAAGGCCGGCGAAGGTTCCGATGATAAGAATCGCAAGGGGAATGGCCATGTTGCCCTTCTTTTCCCTGCCCTTTGCGGCAAGTATGTCCCCTGAATCTTCATCGTTAAGAAGCGGCGTAACGCCGTCGTCGTACAGCCTGCCCGTATTTTCCACGCGCGTTTCGGCCCTTTTCATGGCGCCGAAATCTTTTCCGGTAACGATGACGACAAGCACAAAGACAAGGGTGACGATGCAGTAAAACTGGAAGGGAAGGCTCTGTATCAGAAGGGTTACCGGTTCGCCGGAAATTATCCCCGCGCTTATCTGCGCGCCTATGAGCCCCATGAGCATGGCGCCCCATGAATTAAGCGGTATGATCGCGTTTACCGGCGCCGACGTTGAATCGCAGATATAGGAAAGCTTTTCCCGCGAAACCTTGAGCTTGTCGAAGATCGACCGCGTTACCACCCCCGCAAACATGATGCTTAAAAGGCCGTCAACAAAAATAATCAGCCCG
Source organism: Treponema sp. (assembly GCA_031278755.1). GTDB lineage: Bacteria > Spirochaetota > Spirochaetia > Treponematales > Breznakiellaceae > JAIROE01. The sequence continues at coordinate 576 of JAITJV010000131.1, forward strand.
ATGATGTAGGTAAGCAGCATGGCGGCCCGCTTGCTTTTTATCGCCTTGTTTTTTTCGGTAAGAAAATTGACAAAACCGTCAACGCCGCCTGAAACCCGCACGAGAAGTACAAAGGCCCCCATAAGAGCGGTAAAGAGGAATATTTTAAGATTGTCGACGCTGGACCATACCCCGAGAATTCCTTCCAGCGTTACATTGAACGCGGTAAAGGGGTTCCATTTACTCATGATAAAATGGCTGAGAAAAGTTCCTACCAGAAGCGCCAGGGAAATTTTCCGCCATTTGATGGCGATAAAAAGGGCCAGCACAGGCGGAATAACCGAAAGAATTCCGTATTCCATTACATGTTCCTCCTTAAGAATGTGTAACCTCAAAAAAACCGGTCAGGCTTTGAGGTTCCTTTAGCGCGAACACAATTTCAGCCTTTCACCTCCCTTCCGAACTGGCTAAAGAGCGATCCGAAACCCCCTGAATGCAGATAGCACAGTCCGCCTTTTATTTTCTCCCTGCGTATATAATCTTCCATGCCGGCAACGACCTTGCCGGTATAGACGTTTTCGATAAAGATCCCTTCGCGCCGCGGAAAATGTAAAACGGCCTCTTCGCTTTCCTTTGTGTTTACGCCCCAGCCTTCGCCGCGGTAGTCGTCAATGATATCGCACTTTTCTTCAAGATTTCCGGGAAAGGGGCTTCCGGTAAGGCCCGCCGCTTCCGCTATGGTGTTCCTGATGTGTTCCCCGAGAACAGCCGCGTCGTCTTCGACGCTTATCACGCAGATACGGAAAGGGCGGCCCAAAAGGGCGTTCCCGTAAATAAGCCCCGCGGCCATGCCGCCGTTGCCCCCCGGCACAAAGAGGGCGTCAATGGAAAAGCCCTGCTCCGCGCATTGACCCTGTATTTCCGCAATGGTCTCCGCATAACCAAGGGCGCCCCTCCCCGATGTTCCGCCGTTTTTGACGACGTAGGGTTTAAGCCCCTTTTTTTCCAGTTCCGCCGCGAACGCGCTTTCACGGGCGCGCCTTTCATCTGCGGAAATATCGCCCAAAAAGACCGACTCGGCGCCCAGGATGCGGTTAAGGAGAAGGTTCCCTTCGTAATGCCGCGGTTCCGCGCAGTTGTGAATTAACACGCAGGGAAGGGAAAGCCGCGCGCAGGCGGCGGCGGTCAGCGTACAAAGATTGGACTGCCCCGGCCCCGAAACAATGACGCGGTCTTTTCCGCCGTCAACAGCTTCCCCCAAAAGGTATTCAAGGCTCCGCAGCTTGTTCCCCCCGGGGCCCAGGCCGGAAAGATCATCCCGCTTGATAAAAATCCCCTCGTACTTCAGGGCCGTTTCCAGATTGGACAGCCGGTGAAGGGGCGTCGGATAACAGCCCAGATGCAGGCGGGGCATGCGTTGCAGCGCGCGTTCAAGCGCATTCATCAGCGTTTCCATGTGTTTCCGCCAGTATACCATCAATACGGAGTATGGGCAATAATTAGAATCTGTCCATAATATAACCGACTTTGTGGACAGACACTAATTAGTTAGGAAGCCCCGAAGCCGCGGCATCAAGAACCTTTCGCAAAAAAATATTGTTGTCGGCCAGGTCTCTGCGCCAGGCGCCGCCTTTATACCAGAATTCCCCGACAAAAAGCCGCACGCCAAGGCGCAGGGCGGCCCCGGCAAGAAGGGCGAAATCGACATGGCCTTCCCCATAGGGAACTTCGCGGTATACCCCCGGTTTTGATTCCTTTAGATGAAGGGCCGCAATATGCCCCGCGCCTTTTTCAATATCCGCATCCGCCCCCGTCTTGTAAACGAGCGCGGCATTGGTGAGATTGCCCGTATCAGGATAAATCTGAAGGTAGGGGGAAGGAAAACGCCTTACCCAGTACAGGGCTTTTTCCACCGTGTCGATAAAAGCGGTTTCCATTGTTTCAAAGGCGAGCATGACCCCTTCCCCCGCGGCCATTCTTACGGAGCGTTCAAGATTTTTTTCGAATATCGCCCGTGTAGTTTCATCTGATTTTTTATAGTAAACGTCGTAACCCGCCGTCTGTATGATCCGCACGCCCAGGCGGGATGCCAGTACAAGCGCCTGTTCCATGATTTCAAGGCCCTTCTTATGCACTGACGGATCGGGATCCCCCAAAGGAAAACGGCGGTGCCCCGAAAGGCAGATTGAAAGAACAGGAACGCCTGTTTCTTCCATATCGCGGCGAAGAGACGCGGCTTCGGAAGTCCATGCAAGGCGGCCGAGTTTTTCATCGGTTTCATCAATGGATAATTCAAGATAATCAAAACCGGCTTTTCCCGCCTCTTCGAGCTTCTCCCTCAGGCTGAGCGTTCCCGGCATGCTCTTTTCATAAAGGCCGAGTTTATATATTCTCATGCACAGGCCGCCATAATTTACACTTCAAAACGGTTCCAGACGGCGTCCAGCGCGCCGCACACGGCCGTGTACTTTTCATATTTTTTCCGGTATACGGGGAACGCGCCGCCGCAGGGAGCCACAGGGGCGGAAATCCGCACCATGGTTTTTGCCGCTTCATTGTAATCCCCGTATATTCCCGAGGCGACCGCCGCCGCCATTCCCGCGCCCAGTGCGCCCAGTTCCCTGACGCCGGTAACCGTTTCAACCGGCGTCTCAAGCACGTCCGCGTAAATCTGAACCCACATTTTTGAATTCGCCGCTCCCCCCGCAAGGCGCACCGCGGCGGGTTTTTCCCGTATTGAAAGCAGTTTGTCGATGTGGCTTTTTGCCGAAAACGCCGCGCCTTCGTATACGGCGCGGAGCATGTGGAATTTGGTATGAAAACTGGTAAGCCCTACAAAGGATCCCTTTGCCAGGGGATGCCTGTTTGACCCGTAGAGGAAAGGAAGGAAATAAACGTCGCAGTCTTCGGGTTTTATGCCGGCCGCTTTTTCATCAAGATATGCGTAGAGTTTTTTTCCTTCCGGAAGAGCTTCGTTTTCAAAACAGTTCTGTATCACCCATTCAAGATTGCCGGCCCCCGTCGCGCTTGATTCCTCAAGAAGGTACCAGCCGGGAATGGCGTAAAGGGAATTCATCGCGATGCAGGCGCCGGTGACGGGGGCCGGGGCGATAAATTCGTTGATGCTCCAGGTTCCCGTAATGGTACAGAGCTGTTCAGGCCCCGTAACGGACATGGCGACGGCGCAGGAATCTATGTCGAACATTCCCCCCGCCACCGGGGTAAGGGGGGCAAGGCCGGTGAGGGCCGCGGCTTCGGCGTTTACCGAACCGCAGGTTTCGCTTGAATAACGGACGGGGGGCAGCATATCGAAAACTTCACCTATGCCAAACGCTTCAAGCATGTCCCTGTCAAAACAGGCGTCCCTGACGTTCATCAGCCCCGAACCCGAACTGTTGGTCGCTTCGCTCCAGGCTTCGCCTGAAAGCCTCCACCGTATGTAGTCGGTAACGGAAAAAACATATTTGATGGAATCGTAAACGGGCCTGTCGTGATCTTTGAACCACGCAAGCAGTGAGACAGGCTGGCACGCCATGATCTGCTGGCAGAGCCGCGGGTAGAGGCTGTCGAAGGTTCCGTCTTTTTTCCATTTTTCAGGGTACTGCCATGCGCGGTTGTCGGTGGAAATGATGCCGTTATAGGCCGGCCTGCCGTTTTTTCCCCAGGGGTAAAGCCCCTTGCCGTGGCCG
>JAITJV010000234.1 GCA_031278755.1 Treponema sp.
CCGGCCGAAGCCCTTTTGAAGGCGGGGCCTGAAGCCCTGATTATCTTTTCATCGACACAATAGGCGAAACGAATCCAGCCGGGCTTTCCGAAACCCGATCCGGGAACGCCGAGTATTCGTTCACCCTTGAGGTGTTCGGCAAAAGCGGCGTCGTCTTCAACGTCCTTTCCCCGCGCGCCGTTTCTCTTTGGCACCCGGCAGAAAAAATAGAACGCGCCTTCCGGCTCGGCATAGTCAATGCCCGCGGCGTCAAGAACGGAACGGAAGGCGTCGCGGCGCCTTGCGTAGATTTCCACATCCACTCTGGCAAAGGTAAGCTCCGCAACTATGCGCTGCATAAGGGCGGGGGCGTTTACAAAACCAAGCACGCGCGTCGCATAGACAAGGCCGTTGACGAATTCTTCCTTCCCGGAAATTTCGGGGCCTGCCGCAATAAAGCCTATGCGCTCGCCGGGAAGCGAAAGGCTTTTTGAATACGAATACACCACGACGGATTCGCTGTACGCGCTTAACACAGGGGGAACGGGAACTCCGTAGGCGATTTCCCGGTACGGCTCGTCGGATACAAGATACGGGAAGCGTCCGGTTTTTGCCCCGTGGCCGCGGAGAAGATCCGCCAGCGCGCCGATGGTTTCGGCGGGATAGATGCGGCCCGTCGGATTATTGGGCGAATTGATAATGACGGCGGCCGTCGCAGGCGAAAGCTTCGCCTTAATCCTTTCGAGGTTAAGGTTAAAATCGTCAAGGGCGTCGACTTCCACGATCTTCCCGCCGTGGTTTGCCGTGTAGGGCCTGTACTCCATAAAATAGGGGCGGGAAACGATCACTTCATCCCCGGGGTTGAGTATGGTTTTAAGCACGGTAGTAAGGCCGCCCGCGGCGCCGCAGGCCATGACAAGGTGGGAGCCGTCCAGCTTTACCCCGTGTTCGCGAGAAACTTTTTCCGCAAGCGTTTCGCGGACTTCCGGGTATCCGCCGTTGGGCATATAGCCGTGGGAGCCTTTTTTATCCTCCCGGGCAAATTTAAGAAAAACCCGGTGAAAAGCCGGCGGCGGTTCTATATCGGGATTCCCCAGTGAGAAATCATACACATTGCCGGCGCCGTACTGCTTTTTAAGCAGGCTGCCTTCCTCAAACATTTTCCGTATCAGCGACGCCTGGCCGAGGGCCTCTTTTATCGCTTTCGCTATGGGCACAGGAACCTCCGCAAAAATCAGCGGTCCGGCAAAAGCCGAATCTCCTTTGACTATACCACACATCTTATGCTACGGTAAACCATGAACAACAAAGCAATCCCCACCCTCGCCGAATGTCTTGCGAAAGCGGACGAGTCGCGCGCGCTGGTCATTCGTGAAAACTGTTACGAAGAGCTTCCCGCCCTGCTTAAAAAATACTATACATTTGACGCTGTGTTTATCGCCGCCGACGGCGGCACCTGGGAAGCGGCCGGCAAAAAAGCGGCTTCTTTGCTTGAGGCGGCGGGGATAACCATTGCGGGAACCCATATATTTCCCGCGGAACCGCGTCTGCACGCCGAATATTCCAACATAAAGACCCTGGTCAATGTTATATCGGCGGTTCCCGGCCGCGGGCGTCTGGTTCCCGTTGCGGCGGGGGCGGGAACCATAAACGATCTTCTTAAACGGGCCGCCTTTGAGCTGAAACTTCCCTATCTCTGCCTTCCCACCGCGGCTTCCGTGGACGGCTACACCTCATTCGGCGCCTCCATCCTCATGGACGGCCTCAAGCAGACCATGCCCTGCACCGCGCCGCTCTGCCTTGCCGCGGACACGGAGGTGCTGGCAAAGGCGCCGGCCTATCTTTCATCATCGGGATTCGGGGATCTCGCAAGCAAGATCGTGGCGGGATCCGACTGGATCATCGCCGATATAGCGGGGCGCCTGGGCGCGCCGGAAGCCCACGCAATAGACGAAACGGCGTGGAATATGACGCAGCCGGGCCTCCTGGATTACCTCCGCCGCTCGGTCAACGCGGCAAGGGGGGATAAAGATTCGGTGCACGCCCTTTTTGAAGCCCTCGCGATCACGGGCTTTTCCATGCAGCACATGAAAAATTCCCGCCCCGTTTCCGGGTCCGAGCACCTGTTCAGCCACGTATGGGAAATGGAAGACCTTTCGGTAAACGGGGTTCCCGTTACACACGGGCACAAGGTAACCATAGGAACCCTTGCCGCAACGGCTTTTACGGAGATACTTTTCGAAAGCCCCGACGGCCCTCCCCCGCAGCCCGGGGATTACAGGCGGCCGTCGCCTGACGAGCGCGCCGCCGAAACGTCGGCGGCCTTTACGGGAAGCCGCGCCCATGACGGCGTTGTAAAGACCGCCGTTGAAAAACTCATGGACGGGAAAACCGCAGAGGCTGTTAATGAAACATTCCGCGGCTCATGGAAAGAAATCAGGGGCAAAGTCCTTGGCCAGATACTTCCCTACGGAGAACTCAAGGCCATGCTGAAAAGCGCGGGCTGCCCGCTTGTCCCCGAAGATATAGGCCTTACCCGCGAAAGGACCATAGCCACCGCCCGCAGGGCGCAGATGATGCGGAGCAAGTACGGCGTGCTGGATCTTGCCTGGGATGCAGGAGTGTTTGACGCGGTGATCCGAAAGATGGAAGAAT
>JAITJV010000266.1 GCA_031278755.1 Treponema sp.
AACATGGTTTTCCAGTTTGAACACACCTATGTCGATCACGACAAGGAATTCGGAAAATGGAAGCCGCTGCCTTTCAAACTTTCCAGATTAAAGGAAATCCTTTCCCGCTGGCAGACGGGACTCCACGGCAGGGCGTGGAACAGCCTCTACTGGAACAACCACGATCAGCCCCGGATAGTTTCCCGCTTCGGGGACGACTCAACGGAAGAGGCGCGGGTGCGGAGCGCAAAAATGCTCGGCCTCTGCCTCCACATGATGCAGGGAACCCCCTATATCTACCAGGGTGAAGAACTGGGGATGACCAACATGCCCGTCGATTCCCTTGACGGGTTAAACGATGTGGAGATATTCAACGCGTACCGCGAACTTGTGGAAGAAAAAAAACTGCTTACCCGGGAGCAGATTATGGCGGGCGTCAGGAAGCTGGGGCGGGACAACGCGCGGACTCCCATGCAGTGGGACGAATCCGCGAACGCCGGTTTCAGCACGGGAACCCCGTGGATTGCGGTAAATCCGAATTACAAAACAATCAACGCCGCTTCCCAGACCGGAAACGGCGATTCGGTTTTCAGTTTTTACAAACGCCTGATACGGCTCCGCAAGGAACATCCGGTGATCGTGTACGGCGATTATGAACTGCTGCTTCCCCGGGACGAAAAACTCTTTGTTTACCGCCGCCGTTACGAAGGAAAACGCCTGTTTGTAATCTGCAATTTTTCGGGGGACGCTGTTGCCGCGCCGGATTTTCCGGAATTGAAAGAAGCGGCAGAAGGAAAGCTGCTGATCGCCAATTATCCGGACGAAACCTTGTCCGCCGCCGCGGTGCAGCCGTGGGAAGCGCGCGCGTATTTGTCATAGCTCCGCCCCCTCGTCAGTACCTGAACAGAAGGCCCAGGTCTATCGCGTAGACCGGCTGGATTCCCGGATCAAGGCCCAGCTCTTTTCCGTAAATTGAGCAATCCAGCTTCATAAAGCTCAGGTCTATGCCGAAGCCGGCCGCGGGAAGGGCGTCGGCTATACCGAAGCGGAGGCTGAATTTTTCAAGAACGACGATCTCCGCCCCAAGGCTTATATTAAGTACGGGATTGCGCGGAATAATGTCAAAAAAATTCAGAAAATTCCGGTAATCGGCGAGGATCAAAAAATTGGAAACGTACCGGTCCAGAAAGGGGGCGCGGATCCGGTAGCTAAAACCCAGGCCGAGCCTCGGATCGATCGATCCGTAGGTTCCGCTTCCCAGCGGATTCTTGTTTTTAAAATCATCGTAAGACGCGTAGGTGGTAACCAGGGCCGGCGAAAAGGCGTCAAAACAGGCCAAAGCGGCGGTAAAAATTCCCGCATAATTATATTTGACCCCCAAATCCAGCCCTATTCCCAGAATGGTCTTGAAATATTGCTGGTTGTCAAACATAGAACCGTCGAATTGCAACGCAGGCTGCAGGAGCATGGCCGCGCGGAAAAAACCCTTCCCCAAAAAACCGGCGTCAAAAATGTGTTCTTCCTTCTCTATCATCCTTACCGAATAGCCTCCGGTTATGAATACGTCCCCCGCAATATCAAAGGTAACTCCTGAATTAATTGCAAAATTGCCGGTTAACCTGTTGAATATCCCGATGCCCAGCCCCCGGCCCACCCATCCCAGGGAAAGCGGTCCTCCAACATCGACCCCCGCGCTCAATTCCATATTCGAAAGGTTTTTTTTGTCGGCCGCCAAATCAAGGATTTCAAAAACAGGTCCGTACATGCTTATAGTCAGTTCCGAAACACTGAATTGATCCTCCACTCCGACAAAGGAAGCGGGGTTGGTAAAAAGGGAATAAAAATCGTCGCCGAGCGCCGTGTGGACGCCCCCGAGGGCCGAAAAACGCGCCGACGGCATTACAAAAGGCGCCACCGTTTCTCCGGGCAGGAAACAAACACGGATCAGCGCAAAGAGAACCGTGAAAAACAGGGGCCGCATATTCCGGCTCATCAAAACTCCTTATACCGGCAAACCGGATCTTTTTAGTTCAGGTGCAGATTGTCCAAAAGATCGCCCGCAATGCCGAGCGTATCCCCTCCCTTGTCAAAGGCGGCCTTTGTGAGCGCTTCCGCAAGGGGCGAAGCGCCGGGAGAAGTGTAGGCGGCCATATAGCCGGCGCTGTCCCCGCTCTTCACCGCATCATCCGCAAAAAGAATCGCCGCGGCCAGCGCAAGATAATAGGGATCGGCCGCGTTAACAAAAGCGTCAAATTCAGGATTGCCGGGAACAGCCGCGGCCGGCAGTATCCCTTTCAAAGTTTCGGCTGTTTCCGCGCGGTTTTTCAGTTCTCCCGTGATTTTATTGAATAAATCCGCGGCGTTGTTTTTATTTACCTCCGTGTCCCCGTCTATATACTTCTGCACGGCCTTGACCGGGGCGGCGGCGTTCGCCGCCGCGTTAAGGGCGGCTGCCTGCAAAAGCGCTTTTTCCCCGCCTGAAACACTGTTTACGGTGTTTTTTATTTTCTTGAGAAGTTCCAGAGACAGGGCGGGATCATTGGCCGTCTTTTTGACAAGGTCGTTTACATTGGCCGCGGTAAGGGCGGGAAGCAGGCCGGCGGGATCCCTTTGGGCCCAGGAGGCGAGGGATGTGGAAAAGAAACCGGTGCAGGACAAAAACAGCGCCAAGGCCGCACCAAGAGCGAAAAAAAGACCCGCGATTTTTTTATTTCTCATATATGTATTATAACCTCCTTACCGCCGTTCCGTCAAAACCCGGAACGCCGCACGATCCTCCGGTGATGCGGCAGACAAAAGAAGCCCCCGGAATGTTTTCCTTTCCGTTTTCGTCCCCGGCGGGAAGAAGGAGCTTAAGATAATTATCGGACATTGCCCGTATAAAACGGGAATTTTCTCCGTTTTCCGCGACCGCTTCGACATCCCTGTTTATCCACCGCTTTACATAATCCTGCTTCTGCCGGCGGGCCATGCCGGCCAGTATTTCCACCCGGCCGCCGGCCTCCCTTTCACTGACCCTTCCCCCGCGGGACCAGGCTTCCGTACCGGGCCTCCGTGAGAACGGAAAGGCGTGTATCCAGGCAAAGCGGAGCTTTTCGCAAAGTTTCACCGTTTTATCAAATTCCGCGGGGGTTTCGCCGGGAAAACCGGTAATAATATCACAGGCAAGAAAGGGATCGTCCTTTACCGAACGGAGCCGCAGGACGGCTTCCTCAATTTCCCCCGGCCCGTAGCGGCGGCCCATTTTGCCGAGTATTTCGGGGCTTCCGGATTGAACCGAAAGGTGAAAATGGGGCCTGATCCGCCTGTTGCCAATGACCCTGACAATATCCCCGTCTATGCCTTCAGGCTCCAGCGACGAAAGGCGGATCCGTATGGTTTTCGTGCCCGCAAGCAGGTATTCAAGAAGGCCGGCCAGGGAAAGCATTTTTCCGCCGGGGCCCGGACTCCGGTACTGGCTGATATTTACCCCGGTAAGCACCGCCTCGCCTGTTTTTTTTTCTTCCAGCGACAAAAGAATTTTAAGAATCTGATCCGCCTCAAGGCTTACGCTGGGCCCCCGCGCTATGCTTACCCGGCAGTACGCGCAGCGGCTGTCGCAGCCGTCCTGTATTTTGACAAGGCTGCGTGAATGAAAAGAAAAAGCGTCCGGGACAAAACGGAAAGGCCCGGAAAAAGAAGGGGGCAGGGATCGCGTCCAGGCGTCAATGCCGGAACGGAAATCCGCGGATCCGGTACGGGAGAGGACGCGGGGCAGATCAAGAAGGGCGTCTTTCCTGTCGCCGGGAACGACAAACAAACGCCTGTCCTCCCCGGTTTCAAGTTTTTCCAGCGCGGCCCGCTCCATCTGGGCGTAACAGCCGGTTATCACAAGAGGGGCGCGGGGATGATCCCGCAGAAGTTTCCGTATCACGCGCCGCGCTTTCTGTTCGGCTTTGGAAGTAACCGTACAGGTATTTACCACAAGAATATCGGCGCCCCCGGGTTCCGGAAGCGGGGTAAAACCTTCCCGGCGAAAAGCGTCGGCGACAGCTTCGCTTTCAAGCTGGTTGAGCTTGCAGCCCAGGGTGTACACATACAGGGAAGGCATTGCGGTCTAGCGGTTTCCCAGCGCCTGACGCGCCCGGTCAAGGCCCCTGCGGGCGTCGGCAAGCTGTGAATTAAGGTTAAGCGCCCGCTCATAGGCCGCAACAGCCTCGGCAAGATCCCCGGCGTTTTCCCTGGCGTAGGCAAGCCTGGTCCACCATGCGGCGTTCCCCGGAACCCAGTGCACCGCGGTTGAAAGGGCTATATCGGCATGCCTGAAACGGCCCAGGCGTATATAGATCTCTCCGATAAGGTAATAGACGGTTTCTATGCGGGCCCCTTCGGGCGCCAAATTGATATATTCCTGAAAATACTGCAGGGCTTCGGTATTTTTGCCTTCGTAATAGTTTATCTCTCCCAGAATCTCGATGATCCGGGCGTCATAGCGGCTGAGGTTCTGCCCCGTCCTGGCGTAATTCATCGCTTCCTCGTAGCGGTTAAGCCTGAGGAGGCTCCAGCATATCACTACATGGGCTTCGAGGTTGCTGCGGTTGGCGTCTATTTCACTCCTGCATATCTGAACGGCCCGTTCATAATTGCCGCCCCGGTATTCAGCCAGGGCGTCGGGCCTTGTCTGGGAAAAAACGGGCAGATGCTGAAAAAGCAACAAGAGGATAAGCCCGCGCCCTAAAAAGCCGGGCGCCCCGCCTGAGTAAAATCCTGTCATGGTTTCAGGCTTTTTTCGGTCATGGTACACTGCCCGTTAAAGGTGCAGCCGGGTTCGATATTGACCTCGGGGGCGATTATGTTCCCTATGAGCTTGCCGGAAACGGTAATGTCCACCTTTTCGGCCGCCGTTACATTCCCCTTTACCTGCCCCCGTATGATCACGCGCGAAGCGCTGATATTGGCTTCAACAACCGCTTCCTCGTCTATTACAAGAAAACCATGGGCGGCAATCTCCCCCGATACCCTGCCCCGGATAAGAAACGATTTTTTGAAATTCAGCGTTCCCGAAAAAAATATATCCGGCGACAGTATGGTGTCAAAATCTTCATCTTCAAGAATATCGCTGTGCACGTCGGTCATAAAATGAATTTAGCCTGCCCCGCAAGACCCGTCAATAGGCCGGGGCGGTACATCGACGGCCTTTGAAAACCGGCCCGCCGGCGGGCCGCCCCGGATGGGGCGCGCATCCTTACGCCTCGTGCTCGGTACGGGAAATTATTTCATTCTGCTGTTTGGCGTCCAGAAAGATGAAATATTCGCAAAAACCGGCAATGCGCACCACGATATCCCGGTGTTTCATGGGATTTATCTGCGCGTCCAGCAAATCTTCCCGTTTTACAAAGTTGACCTGTATCTGGGGGCCGCCTTCCCGCAGGTAGGTGAGGAGAAGGTTTTTGAGGGCCCTGGTCCCCCCCTCGGTGATAAAAAGATTGGGGCTTACCTTGATGTTTGCAGCGTTTGCCCCGTTGAGGTACCGGTAATCGTACGCCAGCATGCTGTTGATTAGTTTGGTGGGGCCTTCGGTATCCCGGCCCTGGCTGGGACCGATGTTGTCGCTCAGGGGGGCGCCCTTCAGCCTGCCGTCGCAGGTGGCGGGGGTTATTTCCCCCAGGCTTACATGGGTGGTATAGCTGAAAAAGGAACTGATGTATTTTTCCGGTATTGTTCCGTCGTTGAGCGTAAAGACTTCCGTGGTGTACACCTTAAACAGTTCCGCGGCCATGCCGTCAACCCAGCCGATATCGTTTCCGAAATGCGGCACCTTATTCAAAATATACTGGCGCAGCGGTTCCTCTCCCCTGAAATTGTTCGCGGCCGCCTCTATGAGCCTGTCAAGGGTGATGTATTTCTGATCAAAAACGAGGGTTTTTATGGCCGCAAGGGAATCTACCGTCGTACCGAGGCCCAGCCCGGAAATGGGCAGATGGGCCGGCAGTTCGGTTCCTCCCTGAAACATGTCTTTTCCGCTTTCCAGACAGCCGTCCATAAAGACGGATCCCCACGGATCGCAGCCATAGTTCTGAATATACTTCGTTCCCGGCCTGACCCGGAAACTCCGGATTTCATCCCGGATCTTCCGCAGCACCTCCTGATAAAACACGTCAAAGCTGTCAAAGGTCCGCTCCCCGCGCCTGACGGAATCCAGAACTTCCTGGAGCAGCATCGCGTAGTTGACATACATTTTGCCGCCGGGTGAGTAATACCAGCCCGCCCCCTTGTTTTGGACAAGCATCTCGACACAGCCCATGTTGTAATAATCACGGGCCAGTTCTTCCGTATAACCCAGGGCGGCAAGGTTGGGAATCCACATGTCGTCGTTCATCAGCATCGGCATGCCAAAGCCGCATTTTATGGTTTCCACCGCTTCGTCGTATATCCAGCCGGGACTGAGATCTT
>JAITJV010000019.1 GCA_031278755.1 Treponema sp.
AAAAGGCCAATGAATTTGAGACTGTCCGGGACGCATACGATTATATTAAATCCCAGCAAAAGTGATCTCCCCGCTGCCGGCGGCAGAGCCGATTTTTCCGGCTCTTGATTCGGGAAGAAAGAAAATACTGGCGGCTTTTCAGAAGACCGCCGGCATAAGGTTCAAAAGCCTTGAGCTTTTGAACCTTTCTTTCATACACCGGTCGGTTTCCAACGAGTCAAACTTCAAACTCAACAACGAAAGGCTGGAATTTTTGGGCGACGCGGTGCTGGGCGCCGCCGTCGCGGATCTGCTGTACGTACAGCTTCCCCGGAGCCCCGAAGGAGACCTTGCCAGGATCATATCCGTGGTTGTTTCCGAGGATATTCTTTCCGCGGTTGCGCGGGTTCTGCAGATTGATAATCTCCTGCTCCTGGGAAGGGGTGAAGAACTTTCAGGCGGAAGGACAAAAAAGGCCATTTTGGCCGACGCCCTCGAAGCCCTTATAGGCGCCCTTTTTCTTGATTCGGGCTTTAAGTCCGCCCATGCCTTTGTCGGCCGCTGCATAGGGCCTGAAATCGGGAAGGCTGCTTTCAAGGATTATCACCGCGACTATAAATCGCTTTTACAGGAATTAAGCCAGCGGCTGTACCGCGCCTATCCCGAATACCGTATGGTAAAGCGTTCGGGGCCGGAGCATGAGCGGCTCTTTTCCATGGAAGTAACGGTGAACGGCAGAACCTTCGGCCCCGGCATGGGGCGGAGCAAGAAGAGCGCCGAACAGGAAGACGCCAAAATTGCCTGGGAAGGGCTTTCGGAAGGGGAAGGCGGATAGGACCGCTGTGTTTCGCGCCTCCGCGTATTGCGCCGGCGTTGTACCCGCGCTACCGGTAGCGGCGGGCCAGGCTGGCGGCTATTTCGAGGAGTTTTTCCCTGTTGTTTGATTCGGGATCGTCCACCACGGTCTCAAAAAGTTCGCGCAGAATGATCCCCATGGTTTTCCCCGGCTTTATCCCTGTTTCCATAAGATCTTTTCCCGATACCGCAAGATCCTTCAGTGAAAGCGTCCTGTTGTTTGCCAGTATGCCGTCCACACGCTCCGCCAGGGGAAGGAGAAATTCGGCCCCCGGTTCGACTCCGGCCGCCGCATAGGCGTCGGCCCTGCGGAGCCTGTAGAGGTTTTCAAGGTTTTCTTCCCCGATCCTGATCACAAAGCGCCTTACCGCGGCGTCGCTCCAGCTTTTATCGTAATGGAACATGTGCTCCTCGATGAGGCGGCAGACGGCGTCCGTCACCATATTTGGGTAACGGAGGCGGATCAGTATGATCCGGGCAAGGCGCGCCGATTCGGCTTCGTGATGGTAAAAGGTCCATTCCCTTTTTTCGCCTTTTTTCGCTTTGGCGGGTTTTCCTATGTCGTGGAGCAGGGCGGCGAGGGCCGCTTCACGGGGATAGCCTTCGCGGGCGGCGTAATCGCACGCCAAAAGCGAATGATCCAGCACGTCAAACTTATGATAACCTTTCTGTTCAACCCCGCGGCAGGCGGACAATTCAGGCAGTATGAGGCGGAGAAGGCCCGTTTCTTCCATAAGGCGGAAGGCGGTCGAGGGCTTTGCGGCAAGGATCTTGTCAAGTTCGTCCCTTACGCGTTCCGCGGATACTTTCGCGGCAACATCCAGCGCCCCCGGCACCGCTTCCAGCGTCGGCCCGTCGACGGTAAAGCCCAACTGGGCCGCGAAACGGACCGCCCGCAGGGGTCTGAGTCCGTCTTCGGCGAAGCGCCCGGCGGGGTTTCCCACGCAGCGGATGAGGCGTTTCCGTATGTCGTCTTGCCCTCCGAAGGGATCGATGAGTTCTCCTCCGGGAAGGCGTATGGCGGCGGCGTTCATCGTAAAATCACGGCGGGAAAGATCTTCCTCTATTGAGGACGTATAGGCGACCCGCTCCGGCCGGCGGCCGTCCCGGTAGCCGGATTCCGTGCGGTACGTGGTAATTTCCAGCGCTTTGCCCCTGTAGTGAACCGTAAGGGTTCCGTGCTTTATCCCCGTAGGAACCACAAGGCTCCGGGGTTTTGTGTTCCTGAAAATGGCGATCACTTCTTCCGGCCGGGCGTCTGTGGCAAAATCCCAGTCATGGGCTTTTTCACCCCTGAGCAGATCGCGGACCGCCCCGCCTACAAGGCAGATCTGCTTCCCCTGCGCGTTAAAAAGGGCGGCGATTTCTTTTAACAGGGGATGAATGATCATGTTGTCCATCAGGAGGCACTATAATATAATAATCAGGCCGGAAACAACGGGCGGGCGGGCCGCGGGGCCTTTTGCCTGTTTTTCGGAAAGGATTGCATGCGGGGCATAGTTTTTATAGGCGGCGAAGGGCCTCCTCCGGGAATTGCGCGGGATCTTGCCGGGGAAGCCGGCCTTGTCGCGGCGGCGGATTCGGGACTCACCGCGGCCGAAGAAGCAGGGCTGCGCCCCGACTGGATCATCGGGGATATGGATTCGCTCGGCGATGTATCGCGTCTTGATTCGTATCCCAAAGACAGGGTGATCCGCTGTCTCCATGAAAAGGACTACACCGATACGGAACTCGGCCTTTCCCTTCTGCGGGAAAAAGGCTGTGATGAAGTCTGGATAGCGGGCGGAGGAGGGGGGCGCATCGATCACCTTTTTGCCCTGCGGGCCCTTTTTGAACGGGACCTGTTTCCCGCCCGCTGGATAACGGCCAGGGACGATATACGGGCGCTTGAAGCGCCGGGTGAACTAAAAACGCGCCGTTTTCCGGAAGGGGCGATCATCGCGGTCTCTCCGCTGGGGAACGGCCCCTGGGAAGCGCGGAGCCGCGGCCTTAAATGGCCGCTTGACAACGTGCGCTGGGACAGAGGCTTTTTCGGGGCGAGCAACGAGGCGACGGGAGACGATATCGAAGTGAAACTTATTCGGGGCAGGTTTATGGTGCTGCTGCCCCTGCGGGAGGAATATGTCTGCGATAATCATTGACGGCAGGGCCGTTGCGGCGCGCAAGAGGGAAGAAGCGGGGGCACGGGCCGGGGCCCTCCGCGGGCGGGGCGTAATTCCCTGCCTTGCGGTGATCCTTGTCGGAGAAGATCCGGCGAGCCTTTCCTATGTAGCGGGAAAGGAAAAAGCCCTGGCTGAAGCCGGCATCGCGAGCCGTGATTTCAGGCTTCCCCGTGAATCAAAAGAGGAAGAACTGCTCGCCGTGATACGGACGCTTAACGCCGATGAAACGGTGCACGGGATTCTTGTTCAACTTCCCCTGCCGTCCCATATACGGGAGGACGCGGTGATTTCCGCCGTAGATCCCGCAAAGGATGTAGACGGTTTTCATCCGGTTTCCGTGGGGAACATGGTTCTCGGGCGGAAGGGTTTTCTCCCCTGTACGCCGCACGGCGTATTGGTCCTTCTCCGCGAACAGGGGATCCCCGTAAACGGCGCCCATGCCGTCGTACTAGGGCGTTCCAATATTGTGGGGAAGCCCCTTGCCAATCTGCTTTCCCGGAAGGATGTAAACGCCACGGTTACGATCTGCCATACCGGAACCGGAAACCCCAAAATATACACACGGGAGGCGGACATCCTTATCGCCGCGGCGGGCAGGCCCGGCCTTGTTACCGCGGACATGGTGAAGGAAGGGGCGGCGGTGATAGACGTAGGGGTAAACCGCGTGGAAGACAGCGCGGCGCGCAAAGGCTACCGGCTCTCGGGCGATGTTGATTATGGGCCTGTGTCGGAAAAGGCGGGCTGGATCACCCCGGTTCCCGGGGGGGTCGGCCCCATGACCATAGCGATGCTTCTTTTGAACGTGATCGAAGCGGCTGAAAACGCCGAAAACGCCAAAGACGCGGCGGCGGGCCTGTATGGTTGATATTCAGAATCAGGCGGACGACAGAAACGTCCCCCTTGCCAAAGTCGGGGTCAAGGGCCTTGAGTACCCCATACGGGTTCTGGACAAGATCAAAAAGGTGCAGCACACGGCCGCCAAAGTCGATCTTTACGCGGATCTTCCCCGCCATTTCAAGGGAACCCACATGAGCCGCTTTATCGAAATCTTTCATCAGTACCGCGAAGATCTTTCCATGCCCCGTTTTCTGGAGATGCTGCGGCGCATACGCGCCGATCTGGACGCCGAAGCCGCCTTCGGTTCAATGAGTTTTCCCTACTTTATGGAAAAGAACGCCCCCGTTTCGGGGCTTTCCGGAATGAGGTCCTACGAATGCCGCTATCAGGGCTGGGTAAAAAAAGACGCCTCCCGGAACCGCCACTTCACCGTTTCCGTTTCCGTCCCCGTAACGACGGTCTGCCCCTGTTCGCGGGCGATAAGCGACAGGGGGGCCCATAATCAGCGGGGCGTGGTCCGGGTGGAACTGGAACTCGGCCCCTTCTTCTGGATAGAGGATATTATCGCCATTGTTGAAAAGGCCGCTTCCAGCCCGGTGTACTCTATCCTCAAGCGGGAAGACGAAAAATACGTTACCGAACACGCCTATGACAACCCGAAGTTTGTTGAAGATATGGTCAGGGATGTATATATTGAATTAAAAGGGATAAATACATTTCCCCGTTTTTCCGTCGAAGCGGAAAATTTTGAAAGCATACATAACCACAACGCCTTTGCCTTTGCGGAGTACAACAAGGAGACGGACCGTGAATGACCTTGAATCTCCGAAATCGTCCCCGCCGGAAAAGACCCTGGTAAAACAGGGGGTTGCCGCCGTTTTTTCCCTGTTGGCGGGGATCTTTCTCTTTGCCATGAATATACTGGGGACGCGTTTTCCCGTTGTGGGCATAGTCCTTGGGGGCGTTGCGGCGGCGGCGGGAATTGCCGCCCTTCTTTCAAAAGATCCCGAAGGCAACAAGCCCGGCGTCTTCCTTACGCTTGCCGGCGCCCTGGAACTGATACAAAGGGCCGGAATCTCTTCGGCAAGGCCCCTTGCCGGAACCCTTCTCAGCATAGGGGCCGTGGGTTTTATCGCCTTTGGAATATGGAACGGCGTTAAATTCCTCACGGGTTTGAAAAACCGTTCATGAACGTTCGCGCCGCATGACCTATTTTTTTGAAACATACGGCTGCCAGATGAATACCGCCGAGTCGGCGGCCCTTGACCTTGTATGCCGCGAACGGGGCTGGGAAAAAGCTTCCGGCGGGGAAAACGCCGATCTGGTGCTGATCAACACCTGTTCCGTGCGGATTACCGCGGAACAGCGCGTCATGGGCCGGCTGGCCCTGTATGCGAGCCTCAAAAAGAAGAGAGGCCCCTTTATCCTCGTCGTGGCCGGCTGTATGGCCCAGCGGCTTGGGGAGGATCTTAAAAAGAAGATCCCCGCGGTGGATTATGTCATGGGAACAGGCTCGCGGTCTCTTTTCCCTTTTATACTTGAAGCCGCCGAAAACGGCGCGGCGAAAAACGGCCCCCCCGCGCGTGCGGAACAGGGGGAAAAGCCCGTTTTTTCCTTTTCGTCTTCCCATCTTGAAGAAGGCAGCTTCCGCAGTTTCGTCCCCATCATGCACGGATGTAACAATTTTTGTTCCTACTGCATAGTCCCCTATGTCCGGGGCCGGGAAATTTCACGGTCCCCGCAGTCCATTGTCAATGAATTACACCTTCTCGCCGGAAAGGGCGTCAGGGAAATAACCCTTCTGGGACAGAACGTCAATTCCTACAGGTGGGAAGGGAACGGTTCCGCCGGAAGACCGGGCTTTCCCGGAAAAGTTTTGGACTTCCCGGCTTTGCTCGCCCTTGTCGCACGGGAACTTAAAGGAAGCCCTGTACGGTGGGTCCGTTTCCTGTCCGCCAATCCGGGGGATTTTTCTCCCCGGACAATGCGGATCATGGCGGACAACAGGATCTTCTGCCGCCATCTCCACCTGCCGGTACAGCATGGCTCCGATCATATCCTCCGGATGATGAACAGGCGCTACAACAGGAAGCGTTATCTGGCGTTGGTCCGGGAGATCAGGGCTTCCATACCCGGGATCACCCTTTCCACCGACATCCTTGTAGGTTTTCCCGGAGAAACGGAAGCGGATCTTGAAGAAACGCTCCTCTTGATGGAAGAAGTCCGCTTTCTTTACGCATATATGTACCACTATAACCCCCGCGAAGGAACCGCGGCGTACGGGTTTCCCGGCCGCATAGACGAAAACGTCAGGCTGGAACGGCTTGGCCGGGTCATCGCCCTGCAGCAAAAACATACCGCGGAACTGCTTGAAAAACGCATTGGTTCCCGCGAACTGGCGCTTATTGAAGGAATTTCCCGGAAAAATGCCGATGAATTAATAAGCCGTACCGAACGGGACGAAACGGCGGTGGTCCCGGGAAGGGCGTCCATGATAGGATCCTTTGCGGAGCTTACCCTGCGCAGCCTTAACGGAAACACCTTCAGGGCCGGGGATATTGCCCCTGTTGAGTAAGCGGGCTTGTTTCAAAATTGAAGTTTTGAAACAATCCCACGTATGCCCTGAAGCCGCGGTTTTTATAAGGAATTTGTTCGGAAACAGGTTTCTGAACAACTATATTATATTCCTGACATTGCAAATGCAGGGAAACAAGGAGGAGATTGACATGCCCTGGCGTTTAATTGGATTTATCGTGCTTTTCGGCATCGTTCTGGTATTTATAGCCTTTAACCTGGGAAACACAAGCGACATTTCTTTTGGATTTAAGGTTTTTTCCGGCGTGCCGGTGTATTTTATCGTTTTTGCCTCGTTCATCTTAGGGCTGCTTTCCGCGGTGCCGTCCATTGTGTCGTCGAAATTCAGGAAAAAGGAAAAACCAAAAGAAGGGGGAAAGCCCCCCAAAGCCCCCAAAAAAGGCGAGGAGGCCGTCATTGAAGAATTACCGTCGGGAGAAGAAGGCCCCTATGGGATCAATTAGCCTTTTTCCCGGGAAGGCCGCGGCGGTTTTTTTGCTTTTAACCGCCGCCTTTCTTTACGGAGAACAGCCAACCGCCGGAAGTGAAATTCAAAATCTTGAAAAAATTCTGGGAAAATCCCCCGCGGGCGCGGAAAAACATGACGCCCTGGTTCATCTTGCCAGATTGTATGAACTTCTCGGGAATTTGGAAGCCGCGGCGGAAACCTGGCTCAAAGCGGCTTCGGCTGAACCGGGGAAACGGGACGATGCGTCGCTTGTAAAGAGCGGCCGGTGTTTTGCCGCCATGGGGGAATGGGAAAAGGCCGAAACCGCAATCAGGCCGGCGCTTCTTTCAAGCCGCGGGGCGAACCTCGAAGCCCGCTATCTTGGCGCCCAGATCGAAGCGTTCAGGTCGGGGGATGTTTCCGCCCTGCAGGGCCTTCTGGAAGATCCCGGGTTTTCAGGGCTGAAAGCGGCTATTTATTACACCCTCTGGCGCATCACCGGGGCCGAAACCTGGAAGGCCCCGCTCCTTTCCGAATATTCACGCAGCCCGGAAGGCCGCATTGCCGGCGCGTTTTCGGCGGGCGGCGCCGTGGGCGCCAGGCCTTCCGCGCTCTGGCTCCTCATGCCGGGCGGCGTTTCTCCTGAAGCGCGTCCGGCCGGGGTCCGGAATCCGGTTTCAGCCGTCCCGCCGGCCGCTCCGCCCCCCGCGGCGGCCGCTCCGGCGTCTCCGCGGAGCCGGGACGCGGCCCTGCAGACAGGGCTTTTCGGGCGGGAAGCGAACGCGCGGATTATGACCGGAAAACTTGAGGCCGCGGGCTTTTCATCTGTTGTAGTGCGGCGCAGCGTAAACGGGAACGACTACTGGGCCGTACAGGTGCCCTCAGGCGGGGATGTAAACGGAACCATCCTGCGTTTGAAAAACGCGGGGTTTGAATCTTTCCCCGTATATTGAGTCCGTCTATAATGCAGACGAATTATGGACGGATTTCCTTAAAAAACGCATTTTCGCGGCCTTTGGGTGAGAAAATGCAAGGGCCGTCCGCAGGCGGCCGGCTTTGCGGACAGGCGCTGTTTAAAGAAAAGCTCTGGAAACCTGAAGTTTTGGAAAAGCCCTGTGTATAAACATTTTCTTCTTTTAGCCGCCGTTCTCTGTGTTCTTTTGGCCGGGAAAGCCGGGGCGGAAACCGCGATTGCCGCGGAAAGAGGGCTTCCGGACGCGCCTGACGGCTCCGCCGCCGATCGCGCCGCGTCTATTGCGGCGTCCCTTGACGACGGGCGTCTTGCCGCCCAGGTGATCCTCTCCGGCGTCGACGGAAACCGTTTCCTGAGCGGGGCGATGAAGGATCTGTTCCGCGCGGTTCCTCCCGGCGGGATCATGCTTTTCAGGTACAATCTGGATGCGGAAAAAGCGCAGGTCAGAAATTTCCTTGCGGAATGCGCCGGCTTTGTCGCGGATGTTCAGCGTTCAGGCGTTCCGGAAACGGGCGGCGCTAAAACCGCGCCGGGCGTCCCCCCTTTCATGGCGGTGGATCACGAAGGCGGTTTTGTGCACCGTTTCGGTCCGGGGATTACCCGGCTCCCCGCCGCCGCGTACTGGCGGGAATATGCCGAAAAGAACGGCGCCGGGGCCGCCCTTGCCGCCCTTGAGGAAGCTGCTTTTAAATCGGGGGCCGAAATACGGGATCTTGGGATCACGGTGAATCTTGCCCCGGTAGCGGAGATGCTCAACGCCGAAAACCGATCTTTTCTGGGCGGCAGATCTTTCGGGGAAGATCCCCTGTTCGTCGAAGCCGCCGCCGCGGCTTTTATCCGGGGCATGGAACGGGCCGGTATTATCTGCACGGTAAAGCATTTTCCCGGCAATACGGGGATCGATCCGCATGAATCCGCCCAGACGTTGAGCGGCGGCGTTGAAACCCTCTCCGAAATGGTAAAACCTTTTTCGGGCCTTGTAAAAAATTACCATGTCCCCGCGATCATGGTTTCCCATGCCCTTGTTCCGGCCCTTGATCCAAACCGTATCGCGAGCCTTTCCCCCCTTGTCATGGGGAAGTGGCTCAGGGAAGAACTTGGTTTTAACGGTATAATACTTTCGGATGATTTTTTCATGGGCGCGGCCGCCCAGGGGGGGAGGCCGGAGGACGCCGCCGCCGTTTCCCTTGCGGCCGGCGCGGATATGGTCATGGCCTGGCCCCTGAATTTGACGCGCGTGCACAGGGCAATACTGGCGGCTCTTGAAGACGGGAGGCTTTCCAGGGAAAAGCTCCGTGAATCGGCGGCAAGAATAATCGCCGAAAAAATACGGGCGGGCATCCTCGCGTCAAACGAGTAAACAGGCGGCGGAAATGGAAATAAATGGAAATTATTTTTGAAAATAAAAGCTGCGTCGTGGTGAACAAGGCTTCAGGCGAATCCGCCGAACCGCTTCCACCCGGATCAGGCATGATAGATCTTCCCCGCCTCCTCGCAGAACGCCCGGGGGTTTTTTTTGCCGTGCACCGCCTTGACGTTCCTGTTTCAGGCTGCGTTCTTTTCGCAAAAAACAGAAAGGCCCTTTCCTTTCTGGGCAGGGCCTTTGCCGAACACTCTGCCGGCGCGGATAACGGCGTTAAAAAAATTTATTGGGCCGTCGTTGAAACGCCCGAAGGGGAAATTCCCCGGGACGGAGAATATGTCCACTGGATAGGATCCGGCGGAAAAAGTAAAAGCAAAGCCTTTAACAGCGAAGGCCCCGGACTAAAACGGGCCGTACTCCGCTGCCGCGCCGCGGGAAGGGGGGAGCGTTACCTTTTTCTGGAAATAGAACCGCTTACCGGCCGGCGCCACCAGATCCGCGCGCAGCTCGCCGCCCTCGGCCTTCATATCAAAGGGGACCTTAAATACGGCGCAAAACGGAGCGATCCCGGCGGCGGCATACATCTCCACGCGCGTTCCCTTTCGTTTCCCGATCCTATAGGCCGCGGCCTTATCACCGCCGCCGCCCCTCCCCCAACAGGCCCCGAAGGGTCCCCTGACCGCCTCTGGCGGGCGTTCGAAGAATGCGGCCCATAAAACAACAGCCGCGCGGCAGAGTGTACAAACACGGTTTGCGGCGGGCTATGAAACCCTCAACACGAATAACAAGCCCGCCGGAGCTTCCCAACGGCCCGTTCGGGATGACAAATCCTGATTTAAGATGTATAAAAAGATCGGTTATGCGCAAAAGCCTCTACGACGAACCGGTACTGACCGCATTTATCAAGGTTTTCGGCTGTTCTTTTTTAAGAAAGACAGGCATAAACTGCGTCGGCAGCCAATTTTATCATTTTTTCTTCCGCCAGTACATGGCCGCGCTGCGGCCCGGCCGTATACCTGTTACTCCGGCGGATCATCCCCTGGACAAAAGAATTCCCTTTCTGCCTTCGTGGGCCGGCGTTTACCTTGACTTTGTCGGTTTCTGGGTACGGGTCATCAGCTTTCTGGCCCATACGTTCGGATCCCATTCCAACAGGCCGATAAAATCCATCCTTGTCTCGATAAGTAAAATTTACGCTTCCGCCGCTGAAGTCTACAGCCGCAACCTTTCCACTACAGAGCGGCCTTTTTACATAACCCGCCCCCGTTTTTTTTTCATCCATCTTCTTGATCCCCATCTCCTGTGCATTCCGAGCCTTCATGTAATGGTGGTAATCAACGCCTTTATACAATTCAGGGATATAATGCGCGGTATGGGAAAAGAGGATGCATTTTCCTTTCAGATTGAAGAGCTGCGCCGGGGCGCCCTTGCAATTACCGAATCTCTCCTCTATGTTAAACAGCACAGCATCAACTGTGTCGCCGCGGCTATGTACGCCATGACGCGCCTTGACGAACGGCTCTTTCCCCCGGAGGAAGCGGAAGTTTTTGGTTCCCGGCTTTTCTCGGGTGAAGCCCTGGCGCCCGCCATGCCGAAAACGGGGCTCTCCGGTGAAGACGCCCCTGCAATACGCGGGCATATTCTTTCCCTGTACCGGCGTTTTGTTGAAGAGGGACGGAACGCAAAAACCTGGGACGCCCCGCTGCTTGATTTTCTTCGCTCAGAGGCCGGGCGGAATAACGCCCGAAAAAACAAAGCCGGCAGCCGGCGTTAACAAGGAGGCCTTTAATGGCTGATATTCGGAAAGACGGTGAGAAAGCAGCCGTATCACGCATAA
Organism: Treponema sp.; assembly: GCA_031278755.1. Classification (GTDB taxonomy): domain Bacteria; phylum Spirochaetota; class Spirochaetia; order Treponematales; family Breznakiellaceae; genus JAIROE01. The sequence continues at coordinate 11,029 of JAITJV010000019.1, forward strand.
AGGAATTCGGCGGGCGCGAAGCCTCGGTTCTTGAAAACGGAATGCTCCGCGTCATGATCGACGATTTTGGAGGAATGATCCCCGAACTGTCCGCGCCAAGGGGAAGGGGCCGCATCAACGCCCACTGGCTTCCATGGTTCCGCTCCAGTTCGGGCAAGCCCTTCGGAAAGGAAGAAGAAACATTCTGGAAGGCAAACCTCCTCTACAATATTGCGGGAAATTTTCCCTGCGCTCCGAATTTCGGCCCGCCCAACAGCGTGGACGGAATAGAATTTCCGGCGCACGGCTGGACCGCCAACCGCGCCTGGAAGATGGTCAAGAACGGAATAGACGGTGAAAGCGGAGCGGCTTTTGCCGTTTCGGTTATGGAAAGCCCGGAAAAGGGAATGCCCCTCTCGTTCAAAAAAACCGACGTCCTTGTACCCGGTGAACCTGTTCATTACGCGGGCCTTGAAATTCATAACAACGGAAACACGGACATTGAAATATGCTGCGCATGGCACAACACCCTTGGCGCTCCTTTTCTCCAGGCCGGCTGCCGCATATCCGGAGCGGCGGAAAAATGGATCACCGCGCCCGGGGGAGGCGAATTCGACGAAACGACGCGGCTTGTTTCCGGAGCGGAATTTGCCTCCCTCTCAGCCGCGCCCCTTTCGGGCGGAGGGACCGCCGACATCTCGCTCGTTCCCGGCCCCATAGGATACACCGATTTTGCATGCGGGGTCATTCCTTCCCCGGCCCGCCTGGGCTGGTCGGCGCTGGTCAATCCCTGCCTTTCACTCGCATACGTCTGCTTTTTCCCGGGGCCCGCCGGGGCGGACGGCGATGATATTGTCCTCCGCTTTAACGAACTTTGGATGCAGTACGGCGGAAGGCTCTTTACTCCATGGGCCCCCTGCGAAGGCGGCTCCGATCTTACCTACTGCGTCGGTACGGAAAACGCGGCTTCGGCCTATGCCTGCGGCCTGGAATATTCACGGAAAACCAGGCGGCTTTTGGACGCGCCCGTTACCGTTGTTATCCCCGCGGGAAAAAGCCGGACCCTCCGTTACGGAACGCTCTTTGCGCCCTACGACGGCGGGACGCTTGACGGCGGCGTAATCGCCGCGGAAGCGGAAGACGGGTCCCTTGTATGCGGGGGAAAAGAAGGAACCGCGCGTTTTGCGGCGGACGCGGCATTCAGGGTCCTCAAGGGAATTAAGGCATAAAAGAACCCCCGGAAACCCGCGGGTTTCCGGGGGTTCCGGCAAAACGCCGCGGGGCGGGAAAACGGCGGTTAAAACCGCTTCCAAAACTGAAGCCCGCCCCTGACCCGGCGCGTAATTTTTTCCGGGGCAAGAGGCTGTTCGGAAACTGAAGTTTTTGGACGCCCCCTAATGCGAATCCGACAACGCCGCTACAGCCGCCCCGAAAAGGGAAGCCTGTTCCACAGGGGAAATAACGTATGGGCAGGGGCTGCCCCTGGTCAGCATGACATGAAGCCATGCGTTCATTGCGCGGCGCATACCCTTGTAGATCATGTAGGTGGTGCCTTCAATGGCGACGCGCACCGGCGCATAGGGCGGAACATTCTCCCTGATGCGCCGCACGGCGGCCGCAACCACGGC
>JAITJV010000025.1 GCA_031278755.1 Treponema sp.
CGGAAGAAGGCAGATGGTTTCCCCTGTCCTACATCAACGGCGGGGGCCTTTGCATACGGTGGTTTCGTGATTCCTTCTCCGGCAATCCGCCTGCTTCCTATGCGGAACTGGAAAAAGAAGCCGGGGAAGTCCCCGCGGGAAGCGAAGGGCTGGTTTTTGTTCCCCACTTCGCGGGCCGTGTGCTTCCCGCCGATCCCTCTCTTAAGGGTTCGTTTACCGGGCTTGACTTCAGGCATACCCGCGCCCATCTTTTCCGGGCCGTCCTTGAAGGCATTGCCTATGAATATGCGTTCTACCTTTCCGTACTGAGGGATCTGTATCCTCAATGCAGTTTTGAGCGGATGATTTCAATAGGCGGCGGATCCAAATCGGACTTCTTTACTTCGGTGAAGGCCGACGTCCTTGGCCTTGCCGCCCGGCGCTATCAGGTCGGGGACACGGCCCTTGTAGGAAGCGCCGTCATTGCAGGATACGGCGCGGGGGTGATTGCCGACTACCGCGCCGCCGTCCGGAAAACAATACAGGAAGAAAAGCCGATCGTTTTTAACGGAAAAAATCATGAACGTTATAAGGAAATGGCGCGGAAGTACCTTGCCGTGATCAATTCGCAGGGTGCCGCGGTGCAATAAGCCGCGGCGCAATAAGCCGCAGCGCACCGTACAATAGAGGAGTAAAACCGCATGAAAGACACCATAGGGATCTGCCTCATCGGCGCCGGACGGGCGGGGATGATACACGGGCGGAATTTTTCATCCAGAGTCCCCCACGCGCGGATGACGGCGATAAGCGATGTTTCGCAGGAAAGCGCAAAGGCCGCCGCGGCGGAATTGGGAATAGACGCCGTTTATTCCGATTACCGCGAAGCGCTTGGCGACGGCGCGGTGGATGCGGTGATCGTCGTAACCCCCACCAAATTTCACCGCGATATAGTGATAGAGGCGGCCCGCGCGGGGAAGCATATACTCTGCGAAAAGCCCATGGCGATGAACAGGGAAGAGTGTCAGGAAATGATAGAGGCGGCCCGGGCCGGCGGGGTAAAGCTCCAGATCGGATTTATGCGCCGCTTTGACGCCAATTTCAGGCGGGCCAGGGAGATTGTCGATTCGGGGGCCATAGGAAACGTGGTCAGTGTAAAATCCCTTACCCGCGGCCCCAGCACGCCCCGGGAGTGGATGTACGATATACGGAAGAGCAACGGCCCCCTTGCGGAAGTGAACAGCCACGACATAGACACCCTGCGCTGGTTTACCGGAAGCGAGGCGGCAAGCCTTTACGCCATGGCAGGCAATTACCGCTGCGATTCGGCGCGGGAAAAATACCCCGATTTTTACGATACCGTTTTAATGAACGTCAGGATGAAAAACGGCATGATGGGCAATATAGACGGCGCCCAGGGCGTTCAGTACGGTTATGACGCCAGGGTTGACATACTCGGTACCGAAGGGTGCGTGCAGATAGGCGGGCTTGCGGGCGGTACTACCCTCACCTATACCAGAGATCACAGGATGCAGGCCGATGTGGTAAAAAGCTGGACGAGCCTCTTTTACGACGCCTATGTAAATGAAGACGTCAGCTTTGTAGAAGCGATACGGAGCGGCGGGGAACCGGAAGTACAGGGCATTGACGGCATGATGGCCGTGGAAATAGTCCGGGCCGGCAACGAGTCCATAAAGACCGGAAAAATAATCACATTGAGTTAAAAGGGAGCGTTTATGCAGGCGGCAAGGTTATACGGCCCCGGCGATGTGCGGGTTTGCGAATGTCGGACGCCCGAAACAGGGGACGATGAGATACTTCTTAAAACTTCCGCGGCGGCGATATGCGGAACGGATCTCCGCATGATAGCAAACGGATACAGGGGGGTTGACGAAGATCATCCGCTTACCCTGGGGCATGAGATAAGCGGCGTTATCGCAAAGACAGGAAAAAATGTCCGCGGGTATTCCGAGGGGACGGCCGTCGCCCTGGCCCCGAATATGGGCTGCGGCGTCTGCGGCAGGTGCGTTTCGGGAGACGCCCACCTTTGCGAAAAATATACGGCCTTTGGGATAAACATGGACGGCGGATTTGCCGAGTATGTCCGCATTCCTTCCAACGCGGTTATACAGGGCAATATCATGGCGCTTGACGGCGGGGTTTCCCCTGATACCGCCGCCCTGTTTGAGCCTATGTCCTGCGTATTTAACGGGCAGGAACAGGCCCGCGTCAGGCTTAACGATCAGGTGCTGATTATAGGGGCGGGCCCCATAGGGATCATGCACGCCCTCCTTGCAAAGGCAAAAGGGGTGGAACGTATTTTCATACGGGACATTTCCGTTGAGCGCATGAAGCAGTGCGTTGAACTGGTGAAAGGGACGATAGCGGTTGAATCCGATAATCTTGAAGAAGCCGTAACGGAACTGACGTCCGGCCGGCTTGTCGATGTGTGCATCACCGCCTGTCCTTCTTCCGCCGCGCAGGCGGACGCGCTTAAGGTAACAGGGATGAACGGGCGCGTCCTCTTTTTCGGAGGGCTTCCCGCGGGAAAGGACGACGTCGTTCTTAACACCAACCTTATCCATTACCGCCAGCTTTCCATTCACGGTTCAACAAGGGCCAATGTCAGGCATTACCGCGAGGTTGCGAAAATGGTCATGGCGGGGAATCTGGATTTGGGGAAGCTTGTTTCAAAAACGTACCCCCTTTCCGCCTTTGCCGACGCCGCCGCCTATGCGAAAAAGGCGGAGGGTCTGAAAACGGTTATCAGTTTTTAGGGAGCCTCCAAAAATCCGGCCGTGATTCGTGTTGAGGGTTTCATACCCCGCGGCTCTGCCGCGCGGTATGTTGATTTTAGAAGTTCCCGCAATTCGCGGCGCGGCTGTTAATCAGCCTTTTACAGCGCCGGCGCTCATACCGCGGATAAGGTACTTTTGGGCAAAAACGAGGAAGAGAATCGTCGGTATGGTGGCGATGGAAGAAGCGGTCATAAGGGAAGGCCAGTCCGTGGTAAACTGCAAAACGAATTTTTGCAGCCCCAGGGTAAGGGTAATATTCTTGTCGCTCCGCAGGAGTATTGAGGCCAGCGTATATTCGCCCCACGAATTAATAAAGGTAAAAATACCAACGGTGGAAATACCGGGCATGGAAATGGGAACGATGATTTTGGTAAAGGCCTTGAACTGGGTACAGCCGTCAATCATCCCCGCTTCTTCAAGGTCAAATGGTATGGAATCCATAAAGCCCTTGACCATCCAGATGGAAAAGGCCAGGTTCCCCGTAGTATAGGCCAGTATACAGGCAAAGAGGGTGTCTACCAGATTCAGGCTTGTAAAGATGACGAAAAGCGGTATCAGGAGCAGGATGCTTGGGAACAGCTGCAGCAGCAACAACAGTATCGCGTAGCCTGAAAAAACCTTTCCCCGGAAGCGGGAGAGGGCGTACCCTGCAATAATGGCGATAACAATACAGCAGATGGTGGTGCTCAAGGCCACAATAATACTGTTAAAAATATTGCGGGAAAAATCCGTCCGCAGCCACACTGTCTTTATGCTTCCCAGGTTGAGCTGGTTGGGAAAAAATTTGGTGGTTCCCAGGGCTTCCTGCCGGGTCTTGAAGGACACCGACAACATCTGTAAAAAAGGAAGATCCACTATCAGGATGATAACGACAAGGGCAAGGTATGTCAGAATATCCTTTACCAAATGCCTGTTGTGCAGTTTCATGACGCCCTCCCTATTTAATTTTTTGAAGAATCCGCATATAGATGAGCGCCATCCCGAGCAACACCACCAGCATCAGGGTGCTTATCGCCGAAGCGTAACCCAACTGGGATCGGAAGAACGCCGTATAGTAGGAAAGGATGGGCAGCACAAAGGTTGCGTTTGCCGGCCCTCCCTTTGTAAGAAGATAGATGTTTTCAAAGTTGTTGAAAGTCCAGATGAACATGAGGACGGTGGCAATGATGGAAACATTTTTAAGCATGGGCACGGTAATGTAGCGGAAAGAACGGAAGAAACCCGCGCCGTCAATCGCGGCCGATTCATAAAGTTCATCGGGGATGCCCTGCATGCCGGACAGCAATACTATCATCATGAAGGGAAAAGATTTCCACGCGCCGGTAAAACAGACGCTTATCCGGGCGAGCAGCGGATCGGCCAGAAACAGAATCGGGCTTGAGATGACGCCCCATTTCCTCAACG
>JAITJV010000028.1 GCA_031278755.1 Treponema sp.
AAAATTTTAAGGAAGAAGAGGAAGATAAATCGGGCGGCGTCGTACAGACCTGAAATATTGTTGGAAAAGCGTTCAAACAAACGCCGTTAGCCGCATAGGGCGGCAGGCTTTACGGGCGCGGGAAAAAGCATTCAAAGTTGCGTTCGCCCGCCGCGCGGGAAGCCGCCCGCAGCTTCTGTTTTTGGCGGTTTTCCTCCGGGAGTTTGCCCCGTCCGGATATCAAGAGGGCTTTAACGAAAAACGCCTTTTTGTTATACTGGCCTTCCATGAATCTTGAAGCTTTTGTCCTCGGCTGCGGGGGGATGATGCCTTTGCCGAACCGCCATCTTACGTCCGTGCTCCTCCGCCGCGAAGGGGAGCTTTTCCTTTTTGACGGCGGAGAGGGGACGCAGGTCTCCCTCAGGCGGCTTAACCTCCGGTGGAAAAAAATATCGGTTATTTTTGTAAGCCACATGCACGCCGATCATGTGACGGGCATTCCGGGCCTTCTGATGCTCTCCTCCCAGGTAGACAGGGACGACCCCCTCTACATCGTAGGCCCTCCGCGCATAGCCGAATATATCGAAATGAACCGCCGTGTTCTTGACATGTACATCAACTACGAAATCAGAGTCCGCGAGATCACCGAACCCGGCGTTGTATACGAAGGGGAAGATTTTCATGTGCGCTGCTTTCCCCTGCGGCATACCAAGCCCTGCTTTGGCTATGTTTTTGAGGAAGACATGCGGCCGGGGGAATTTCACCCCGAAAAAGCCGAGGCCCTCGGCGTACCGCGCGGCCCGCTCTGGTCCCGCCTTCAGTCCGGGGAAACCGTCTTTGCGGCCGGCCGGGAAGTACGGCCCGGGGAAGTTCTCGGAACGCCGAGACACGGCCGGAAATTTTCTTTTGTTACCGACTCCCTTGCCTTTCCCGGCATTTCAGGGGAAGTTGCGGGATCGGATCTTTTTGTCTGCGAAGGAATGTTCGAAAGGGAACTTGAAGAAAGCGCCAGGGAAAAAAGGCACATGACCGCCGAGCAGGCGGCTTTTATCGCCCGCGACGCCGGGGTAAAAAAACTTGCGCTGATACATTACAGCCCCCGTTATACCGAATACAACCTCAAGCAGCTTGTACGGGAGGCCGAATCCGTATTCCCGGAAACGGTGCTGTCCCGGGACCGGACGGTTTTTCCCATTGAATACGTCGATTAAGAGGGCCTGTCCATGGTAGAAGTCCGCAATCTTTCCAGGTCTTACGGAACCTTCGAGGCGGTAAGGGACGTGTCCTTTTTTGCGGGAAAGAAAGAAGTGATCGGCCTTCTCGGACCCAACGGCGCGGGAAAAACAACGATCATGAGAATACTCGCGGGCTTTCATTTTCCGTCGGGCGGAAGCGCCCTTGTGGACGGAATTTCCCTGGAAGAAGATCCCGTGGAGGCGAAGAAACGGATTGGCTACCTTCCCGAAAATGTTCCGCTCTACGGCGATCTTACCGTCGAAGAAAATTTGCGCTTTATCGCCGAAGCCCGGCTTGTTCCGGCAAAGAAACGGGAAGGCGCCGTACAGGCGGTCCTTGAAGCCTGCGGGCTTTCCTCCGCGGGGAAAGCCCGTATAGAAACCCTTTCCCGGGGTTTCAGGCAAAGGACGGGCCTTGCCCAGGCCCTTGTTCATGATCCGCCCGTTCTTGTTCTCGACGAACCGGCGACGGGCCTCGATCCGAATCAGATCGTGGAGATACGCTCCCTTATAAAGGAACTCGGAAAACGGAAGACCGTGATCCTTTCAACGCATATCCTCGCCGAAGCCGAGGCGGTCTGTTCACGGCTGCTTATCCTCAACAGGGGGCGCGTCGCCGCCCAGGGAAAGCCCGGTGAAATAAGGGGGGCCGTGAAGGGCGGCGGCTCCTGGGAACTTCTTCTCAAGGGGGCGGATGTTCCGGAGGTGGCCGCCAAAACGCTTTCGCTTGGAAAGGGCGTGACGGCCGGCCCCGCGGAAAGCGAAGGGCCTTCCCTTGTACGGCTGCATCTTTTTACCGAGGCGGCGGGCGATGAAGAGGGGGGGCGTTTCTTTGACTGGGCGGCGGCGGAAGGGATCAAGATCCTTTCGATGAACAGAAAACGCCCGAGCATGGAAGACGTCTTTATAAAACTCACCGCCGCGGAAAACCCCGGAGAGACGGCGGGCGGGAAAGACCGCGGCGGACCGGCGTGAAAATCTTTCCCCGCGCCGCGGCCCTTGCAAAAAAGGAACTTTTTTCGTACGCCGGTTCTCCCGCCTTCTGGGGGCTTGCGGTGTTCTTCCTCCTTTTCTGTTCGATCTGGCTTTTTTATTTTGAACGCTTTTTCGATATGGACGCCGCTTCCCTGCGGAGTTATTTCGCCGCTTTTCCCATAGCGTTCATTTTTGTTATACCCGCCCTTACCATGAAAAGCTGGGCCGAAGAGCGGAAAACGGGGAGCATTGAACTTCTTCTTACCCTGCCTTTTTCCGAATGGGATCTTGTATTGGGAAAATTTGCCGCGATCCTCGCGATGATCGCCGCCATGCTCGCCCTTACCCTGCCCCTGCCCCTGAGCCTTCTTCCCCTGGGAAATTTCGACGGCGGGGTGATTTTCGCCGAATACCTGGGGGCCTTTCTCCTTGGGGCTTCGGCTTCGGCCCTGGGGCTTTTCCTTTCGGGCCTTTCAAAAAATCAGGCGGGAAGTTTTTTGGGAAGCGCCGCCGTGCTCATGACGGTAATGCTTGTCAACCGGCTTGCCGCGGGCTTCGCCCTTCCGTTTCCGCTTGTTTCGTTTTTCAATTATATTTCACTCTCGTTTCACTTTGAAAGTTTTACCCGCGGCCTCATAGACATACGGGATCTGCTTTTCTTCGTTCTTTCCGCGTCCCTGTTTCTTTACCTTAACACCAGGGTGCTTGTTTCGGGGAAGTGGAAGTAGCATGACAAGAAGGCAGTCCCGCGTCCTTGCATTGTTAACGCTTTCTGTTTTTTTCTTCGCCATGCTTTTGGGCGGCCGCCTTGTGCTGCGTTTTGATGTAACCCGGAGCAGGGCCAATACCCTGTCCGCCGTTTCCCGGAATCTCCATGAGGAAATATCCGGGGAAGTCCGCATCACCTACTACATTTCGGACAGGCTTAGGGCGGCGAGCCCCGTGCCGGATGAAATTGAGGGGCTGCTCAGGGAATACGCCGCGTGGTCGCGGGGGAAGATCGCCCTTGTCTTCCGCGATCCTGCAAAGGCTCATCTGGAAGACCGTATCGAAGAAATGGGGATACTCCCCCGGCGGATCGATACGATAGAACGGGACAGGACCGTGTTCGCCGCCGTTTATACGGGCGTCGTGATCGAATACCTCGACAGGATCGAAGTGATCCCCTTTGTTTTTTCACCCGATACCCTGGAATACGATCTTACTTCCCGCATCCGTTCCCTTCTGAGGGACAGGGAGCGGAGCATAGGGGTGATAGTGGGGGACAGTTCCCGAAGCTGGAACGGCGACTACGGTTTTGCCGGGGAAGCCCTGCTCCGGTCAGGCTGGCGCGTCCGTGAACTGCGGAGCGGAGAGGAAATTCCCGAAACGCTTTCCGTGCTTCTTGTGCTGGGAGGAGCCGGGGATTTGGATGAATGGGCCCTTTACCGTATAGATTCCTTTATCAGGGGAGGGGGGAACGTTTTTTTTGCGCTGGAAGGCGTTTCGGTGGACAGCCGCACGCTCGAAGCCAAACGGGTAAACGACAGGGGGCTTCTCGCCATGGCCTCTTCATACGGCGCCGCGGTCAGGGAAGAACTGGTACTGGACAGGCCCGCCGGCAGGGCGCTG
>JAITJV010000038.1 GCA_031278755.1 Treponema sp.
ACGAAGGCCGTTTTATGTTCAACGCCGCGGGTACGCTGGAGCCGCTCTGCGTTGAGGCGGCCCTCAGGGCGCTGGATCTCAAGGCCGACGCGGTGGTCAGCATGGGCGGGGAAGATCTTGTCGTGTATTCGCTTGATAGCACCGGCAAGATCATCAACAACTTTTCGGGAAACAAGTGCGCATCGGGCACCGGCGAATTCCTCAAGCAGCAGCTTGCCCGCATGGACATGACCCTTGACGACATAGACAAGGTTCCCGACGACGCCAAAGTGTATCCCCTTTCAACCCGCTGTTCTGTTTTTATGAAGAGCGACTGCACCCACCGGCTCAACAAGCGCGAGGCGACCAAAAACGACATAGTCCTTTCACTTTCAGACGTCATGGCGGTCAAGGTTATAGACTTCCTTAAAAGGGCGAAGATCACAAAGGGAAGGGTGGTGCTTACCGGGGGAATAACCCTCAACCGCCACATCATCCGTTTCATAAAAGAAAAAGAGCCGCATATTGAATTTGTCATCCCGGAAACCGCCCCGGTGTTTGAGGCGCTGGGCGCCGCGGTGCTTGCCCCCGAATCGGGAAGCCCCCTTCCGGCGGCCGAAAAACTCCTTAAACCGAACGAGATCCGTTTCGGCTCCCTTTCCGCGCTCAGGGACTGGCGGCGCAAAGTCAAGAGCTTTGAAAAGCCCGGCGGAAAAGTAAAGGCCGGCCGCCGCTACATACTCGGCGTTGACGGCGGGTCCACCACGACCAAGGCCTGCCTTGTGGACATGGAGACGGACGAAGTTACGGCAAGCCATTACGGACGCACCCACGGCGATCCTGTCAAGGCGCTCAAGGAATGTCTTTCAATAATTCAGGATCAGGTTGCCGCGGACACCGGCGGTAAAGAAATCGATATACGCCTTGTGGCGGCCACCGGTTCTTCCCGCGAGATACTCGGGGTGTTTCTGGAAACGCCCGGCGTCTACAACGAGATCATCGCCCATTCCGTGGGGACTACGTTTTTCGATCCGGAAGTTGAAACGATCTTCGAGATAGGCGGGCAGGACGCCAAATACGTGCTGCTTAAAAACGGCGTTCCCATAGATTACGCGATGAACGAAGCGTGTTCCGCCGGGACCGGTTCTTTCCTGGAGGAATCGGCGTCGGGGGATCTTTCCATACATTCGGCAAAGGACATAGGCCCCATCGCGCTCGGCGCGGACGCCCCGCTTAAATTCGGCGAGCATTGTTCGGCCTTTATCAATTCGGATATACGCAAGGCGGTTCAGCAGGGAGCGACGCGGGAAAACATTACCGCGGGCATCGCCTGTTCCATCGTCGCCAATTACCTTAACCGTGTAGTGGGAAACCGCACCATAGGGGGGAAGATATTTCTCCAGGGCGGCGTGGCCAAGAACCCCGCGGTGCCCCTTGCCTTTGCCATGATGCTCGACAAGGAGATACTCGTGCCCCCCGCGCCTGAACTCATGGGCTGTTTCGGCGTCGCCCTTCTTGCAAAGCGCAAGCATGCCGACGGGAATCTGGAGGAAAGGCCGGTGCTTATCGACGAGCTTTTGGGCCGCGAGATAGGCTACGAGCGGGTCTTTACCTGCAACGCGTGCGACAACCGCTGCCCTATACAGGTGCTCAACGTGTCGGGCCGCAAGTACATGTTCGGCGGCCGCTGCAACAAGTACACCAATATGCGCAAGGCGATCAAGGATGTGCCTGTTTTTGATTATGTGGAAAAACGGCAGAAACTTTTGTTTGAAGAATACGCCGCGCCTGCGACCTGGGTTCCGCCGGCCGGAAACAAAGCCGCGCGTACCGCCGCTTCCGCCGCGCCGGAGGCCGCATCTGTTCAGGAAACGGAGACAGCCACTTCGGGGATTCCCGCCTTTGTCCCCAGGCGTGATTACGTCGTCGGTATTCCCCGCTGTTTTTCAACGCATACGCTCTATCCCCTGTATTCGTGGTTTTTTTACGAGCTTGGCATACGGACCTTTCTTTCAACCGGGGTGGCGCACGCCGGGGTGGCGCGGGCCGAATCGACCTACTGTTTCCCCGCGGAAATAGCCCACGGCGCGGTGCAGGACTGTCTGGACAAGGGCGCCGATTACGTGCTCCTGTCCCATTTCCGCGACATGCCGAGCTACGAAGAAGACGTGCACGCAAACTTCTGCCCCATTACGCAGAGCCTTCCCTACTACATCGAAAAAGCCTTTCCCGAGATAGACAAGAACCGTTTCCTTCCGCTTGTGGTAAGCTTCAAATTCGGCGATGAAAAGGCCCTTGAACTTTTTACCGTCATGACCGGGCGGCTGGGAATAAGCGCCGCGGAAACAAGGGCCGCCTTTGAAAAAGCCCTTTCCAGGCAGATGGGGTACTTTGCCGCCGCGAAGAAGCTCGGCGAGGACGCCCTTGCCGACGCCCGCGGGGCGGACCGGCCGGTGATTGCGGTCCTCGGGCGGCCTTACAATGCGTTTACGCCGGAAGCGAACATGGGCATACCCCGGAAATTTACAAGCCGCGGCTATTCCATTGTGCCCTTCGATATACTTCCCTTTGATCATGAAGGGATCTTTCCCAATATGTACTGGTATTACGGCCAGCAGGACGTCAAATCCGCGCAGCTTCTTAAAAAAGAAGACAACATCTACGTTACCTACATCACCAATTTTTCATGCGCCCCCGATTCCTTCATCCTCCATTACCTCAAGTGGGTGATGGGGCAGAAGCCTTTCCTTGTGCTGGAGCTGGATTCCCACTCGGCGGACGCCGGTGTTGACACAAGGGTCGAAGCCTTCCTCGACATCATTGACGGCTACAGGGCGAAGAAACTTGCCGTTGAAGGCGAACGCTACGACAACGGCTGGAAATTCATCAGCGAGAAAAGGGCCGATGGCGATTTTGACCTCCGTATAGACAATCTTAAAACAGGCGAAAAGGTTCCCATTGCGGGGAACAGGCGTGTGCGGGTGCTCCTTTCCAACATGGGCGCCATAGCAACCGAATACATGGCCGCCGCCGTGCGGGCGCTGGGCATCAACGCCGAAGCGCTGCCCGTGGCGACCGCAAAGACCATACAGGTTGCGCGGGCGCACGCTTCGGGCAAGGAATGCGTCCCGAGCCACCTTGTGCTGGGAAGCGCCCTTCAGTTTTTTGCGGGCGGCGGGTACCGCAAGGATGAACTTTACCTTCTCTTTGTGCCCATCACCACAGGCCCCTGCCGCACCGGGCAGTACTATGTCTACTATGAAAACCTCTTCCGGGACATGCGCCTTGAAAACGTCGTTGTCTTTATCCTTTCGGCCGACAATTCCTACACGGAACTCGGCCCCAGCTTCGCAAAGGAAATGTGGAAGGGCGTTGTTCTTTCCGATTACCTCAAGGACATACAGACCAGCCTCAAGGCGGTCGCCGCGGATCCTGTAAAAGCGCTTTCGGATTATGAAAAGTCATGGAGGGGCCTTATGCATACGGTGGAGCATAATCCCGCCGGACTGTGGAAGGATCTTCAGAAAGTTACGGACGATGTACGCAGGATTCCGCTTAAAAAGAAACTTGAAGCGTGCCCGCGCGTCCTTATTGTCGGGGAGATCTATGTCAGGCGGGACGATTTTGCCGTAGGCGAGCTTATTGATCTGATGAGCGAACGGGGCATAGTTGTAAAAGTGTCCGGCATTGCCGAATGGATACACTACCTTGACTTTGTGCGGGAATACGCGCTCAAGAAACTCATCAGGCTGCGGAAAGGCGGCCGGCGGCTTTTTTCAAAGCCCTGGCGCGATCTTAAAAAGCTCGGCATAGAGGAATGGTGGAAACATTCCGTGGAGAAGAGGGTGCTCAGGATCCTCGGCCCCACCGGCCTTATCCCGAAAACCCCCCACGACATGCATCAGATTATGAAGAATACCCAGGCGAATTTTGTCAATCTGGAGCTTAACTCGGAGATCGCCGTTTCGACGGGCGTCGCCGCCACCGCCATGGAGCACGGTTATTCGGGCATAGTCAACATCAGCCCCTTCGCCTGCCTCATAGGCCGTGTTATAGAAGGCCTCTTTACCCCGTGGGCCAGGGAGCGCAACTATCCCATTCTGTCCGTGGAAGTTGACGGCAACCTTCTTCCCCCGAATATTGTGAACAAGCTTAATATTTTTATGGTGAACGTGCTCCGTTTCAGGGGTTCAGGGGATCTGTCCGGCCTTGTGGACAAAGCCGGAAGCCGCAACAGGCGTTTTACGGCGACGGGCGCCGTCGCGGACGGGAACGGCGGCAGTCCTGCCGGCGGCGGAACTGTTGGCCGCGGGGCCGCCGTGGAACCCGCCGGTAATGAAAGCGCCGCCGTGGAATCCGCGGGATGCGCCTCCTGCGAGGCCTGCGCTTCCTGCGAAGCGCACGCTTCCTGCGAAGCGCACGCTTCCTGTGAAGCGCACGCTTCCTTTGAGCGTTTTGAAAAAGAACGGGAAAAAGCCGCCGCCGGGAAATAGTGGACCCGTTCAATAACCCGGTTGGTTATTGAACAGGTCCCGTATTACAAAATCACGGCGCCCGCCGCGGCAAGCGCGCAGACGGCGAACGCGGCGGCGTCTCCCGCGCCGAAGCGGTACCGTTTGTAGCCGCTCCTTCTGCCCCGCAGGCTGAAACCCCTCAGTTCCACCGATATGGCAAGCCCTTCTATTCTCCTCACCGAGGAGATGAGAAGGGGGACGCAGAGCGGCAGAAGCAGCATTATCTTTTTGAAAAAATTCTTCGTGTCAAATTCAACCCCCCGCGCGGTCTGGGCTTCCATGACGTCCGCCGCTTCCCGCGAAAAAAGGGGGATGAAGCGCATCGCGGTGGTAAGCGCGAAAGTATATTTGTACGGGATTCCGAAATACCGCGTGAGGACGTTTGAAATATCGCTCATCCGTGTTACCGAAAGCATGAGGGCGAGGGGCAGGGCCGCGGCCGTAAGCCGGAGGACGAAGAGCAGCGAAAAAAGCAGCCCCTCGGCGGTGATGTAAATATTGAGCGGAAGGTGAAGGAGTATTGCCCCCTTCCGGACAAAAAAGACCTGCGCGATAAAAAGAACGCAGCAAAGTTTTACGAGCGATACAAGTATACGGAGAGACCGGCCTATGGCTCCTCCCGCGGCGGACATAAGAAGGCTCAAGACGATGATCCCCGCTATAAAAAAATGTCTGTCCGAAATAAAACAGGCCGCGCAGAGGACGAAGGAAAGAACCAGTTTTGTAAAGGGGTTGAGCCTGTGGAGGAAGGAATTTCCGGGGACGTAATCAAGCAGCCCGTTCATAAAGCGGCCCTGTACATTTCGTCAAGTGTAAACACGCCGTCAAGCCCAAGGGCCGTCGCGAGGGCCGGTATCTGGGCGGGAAGGAGAGACGCCGCGTCCATGACGGCCTTGTCCTTCATGATTGTTCTGATTGGGCCGTCGGCGGCGAGGCGTCCGCGGTTCAGCACCAGGGCGCGTTCGGCAAAATCGGCGGCTACTTCCATGTCGTGGGTGATCATGAAAACGGCGGCCCCTCCGCGGTGGAGGGCGGAGATCGCTTCCATGATCGTCATACATTCACGGTAATCAAGGCCGGTGGTAGGCTCATCGAGAATAAGGAGGGGAGGGCGGCGGGCCAGCACCGAAGCAAGGGCGGTTTTCTGCCTTTCCCCCCTGCTCATGCTGAACGGATCGGCCGCGCCGTCAAGCGAAAAGAGGGAGAGCATGTCATCGCAGCGGCGTTCCCGTTCCGCTTCACTCTTTACCGTATATTCAAGACCGAACATGATCTCTTCCCGCACCGTGTTCCGGCAAATCTGGCGGTCGGGGTTTTGGAAAAGAAAACCGGCGCCGCGGGCAAGGAGGCTCGCCTTTGCCGTCCGCGTGTCAAGGCCGTTTGTCGTCACCTTTCCCGAAGCGGGTTTGAGGAGGCCGTTGCACAGCCTGCACAGGGTTGATT